>JAWVGD010000526.1:0-2644 GCA_033855515.1 Baekduia sp. | reverse complement strand
GCTCGAGCCTGACCGCATCGTCCCAGCCCGTCCACCAGCGCGCGGGTCTCGCGCTGATTGCGGGCGTCCTCGGTGTGCCCGGCTCCACGATCGCCTGGAGTCTGCCGGCGGGCGGCTACTGGATCGGCATGCCCCTCGCCGCCAGCGCCATCGTGCTCGGACTGATCGCGTGGCCGGAGACGACCTCGCGCAGGCGCGCGATGGCCGTCGCGGCGATCGTCCTCGGCCTCGGCGAGGTCCTGTTCACCCTGAGCTACCTCCTGTTCGTGTAGTGGCGGTTGCGGCCTCACCGGTCGGCGGCGTAGGCTCGTGGCCATGACCGCGGCGCGCGACCACGGGTCGCTCCCGGCCGGAGACGCGCTGCGGGTGCTGGTCGCCGACGACTCGGCGCCGTTTCGCGCCGGGCTGGCTGCGCTGATCGCGTCCGTCGATGGCCTCGTGCTCGTGGGCGAGGCCGTCGACGGTGACGCCGCGATCGCGGCCGCGCTGGAGCTGCAGCCGGACGTCGTGCTGATGGACGTGAACATGCCGGGGCGGAACGGCATCGAGGCGACCAGGGCGATCGTGTCCTCCGCGCCCCACATCGCCGTGCTCGTGCTCACGATGCACGAGGACGACGACTCCGTCTTCACCGCGGTGCAGGCGGGCGCGCGCGGCTACCTCGTGAAGGGCGCACGCCAGGCCGAGCTGCTGCGAGCCGTCCGCTCGGTGGCGGAGGGCGGTGCGGTCTTCGGGCCGGCGATCGCCCGCCGCCTGGTCGACTTCTTCGCCGCGGCTGCCCGGGCGAGCGTCGCCGAGCCGTTTCCGGATCTCACGGCTCGCGAGCGCGAGATGCTCGACCTGATCGCGCGAGGGAGGACCAACGCCCAGATCGCCGACGTCCTCGTGCTGTCGACCAAGACGGTGCGGAACTACGTCTCGAGCGTCTTCACGAAGCTCCAGGTGGTCGACCGCGCGCAGGCCATGCTGAAGGCGCGCGAGGCGGGGATCGGGGGACGATGAGCGCGCAGGCGGCCATCGCACGGGCGGGAACCGCACGACAGGGGCGCGAGACTCCGGTGCTGGCCTCGGTCGCCGTGCTGCTCGGCGGGACCGGCCTGCTGCTCGCCGCGCTCGTGCTGGCCCTGCTCATCGAGCGCGCCGGGGTCTCGGGGACCGGGTTCCCACCGCTCGGCAAGGCCGTCGTGCGCGTGCTCGCGGACATCTGCGTGCTGCCGCTCGCCGCCCTCATGCTCGCGCGCCTCCCACGCCACCCGATCGGGTGGATCCTGTGCCTGGCGGCGCTCGGCAGTGCGGCTTCCGTCTTCGGTCAGGAGTACGCGACGTACTCGCACTACGTGGGGACGCTCCCGGGCGGAGCCTGGCTCGGGTGGGCGGGAGAGTGGGTGTCGGCGCCCGGGCTGCTGCTCGCGGGCGTGGCGCTGCTGATCTTCCCGACGGGCACGTTGCCCTCGCGTCGCTGGCGGCCGCTACTCTGGTGCGGGCTCGCGTCGGTGGTCCTGATCACGCTCAACGGGATCATCGGAGTCGGCGATGATCTCGCCTTCCAGGGCAACCCGTTCGTCTCGGATGCGACCGCTCGCAGCGTGGGGGATCCGCTCGGGCTGGGCTGGCTCCTGCTCCTGATCGCAACGGTCGGCGGCGCCATCGCGCTCGTGCGGAGGAGGCGCACCGCGACCGGCGAGGTGCGTCAGCAGGTTCGGCTGCTCGGCTGGGCGGCCGCCGTGGTCGCGGTGGCGATCGTCGCATGCTCGATGGCGGCGTGGCTGGCGCCGCTCGCATTCGATGCCGGCGCAGCGGTCTTCGTGCTCTCGATCGGCGGGCTCGCAGCGGCAATGGCCGTGGCGATCCTGCGCTACCGGCTGTACGGACTCGACGTGTACGTCAACCGGGCGCTGGTACTGACGGGGCTCACGCTGGTGCTCGGAAGCGCGTATGTCGCGGCGGTGCTGGTCGCAGGGCATCTGCTCGGCCAACCCGTCGAGCTCGGCGTCGCGCTGCCTGCGACGGCACTCGTGGCCGTCGCGTTCCACCCGGTGCGCGACTGGCTGCAACGGCGGGTCAACCGCCTGCTGCACGGACAGCGCGATGAGCCGTATGCAGCGATCTCGACGCTCGGGCGCCGTCTCGGCGAGGCCATGGCGCCCTCCGACGTCCTGCCGGTGATGGCCGATACGATCGCCGACTCGCTGCGGGTCCCGTACGTCGCCGTGGAGCTCGCCGGCCATGAGGGACCCCCGGTGGCAGCACGCGGCGAGGCGGTGGCCGGGATCGCGCTGCGGGTGCCGCTCGTGCATGCGGGCGAGCGCTTCGGAACCCTGCTGATCGGGGCGCGCGCGCACGGCGAGCAGCTCGGCGAGGCCGACCGGCGGCTGCTCGAGGACTTCGCACATCGCGCGAGCGCCGCCGCGAGCGCCGTCGCGCTCTCGCGCGAGGTGCAGCACTCGCGCGAGCGGCTCGTCACCGCGCGCGAGGAGGAGCGACGGCGGCTGCGCGGCGACCTGCACGACGGCCTCGGTCCGACGCTCGCAGGGGCGGTGCTCACGATCGACGCTGCACGCCGCGTCCTCGCCGCGGATCCGGCCGGCGCGGACGCACTGCTCGACCAGGCCGCGTCCAGTCTCGAGAGCACCGTCGCGGACGT
>JAWVGD010000525.1:0-10841 GCA_033855515.1 Baekduia sp. | reverse complement strand
TCCAGCGTGCCGGGCGTCTTCGTCGCCGGCGACGTCCGGGCGCGTTCGATCAAGCGCGTGGCCAGCGCGGTCGGCGAGGGCTCCATGGCCGTCTCGCTCATCCACGAGTACCTGGCCGGAGCCTAGGCCGGCATGGTGACCGCGGACGAGCTGCGCGCGATCGACCTCTTCACCGATCTCGACGACGACGCGCTGGCGCTGTGGGCGCAGGCGGCCGAGATCGAGGAGCTGCCGGCGGGCGTCCTGCTCGCCGAGCAGGGGACCGAGGCGCGCAGCCTGGATCTGCTGCTCGAAGGCCAGATCCAGTCGATGGTGGTGGAGGGCGACCGCACCGAGCCCGCGGGCATCCATGTCGCGCCGACGTGGATGGGCGCCCTGGCCGTCGTGACCGACGGCCCGATGGGCGTCGACATGCGGACCGAGACCGACGTCCGCGTGGCGCGGGTCCCGGCAGACGTCGCCCTGTCGCTGATCCTCGCCCAGCCGTCGGTGCACCGCCGCGTGATGGCCATGGTGCGCCCGGTGATGGGTCGCATCGTCGGCATCGAGCAGAACCGCGAGCGCCTCGCGTCGCTGGGCACGATGGCCGCGGGCCTCGCGCACGAGCTCAACAACCCCGCCGCGGCCGCGCGGCGCGCCGCCTCGTCGATGTGCCAGGAGCTCGAGGTCCTGAGCTCGACGATCGGCCACTTCGTGGGCGCCGGCGTCTCCCGCGAGGACGCCGAGAAGCTCGTGGCGCTCCAGCGCGAGGCGCTGGCCGCGGCCGCGGGTCGCACCGCGCTCTCGGCGCTGGACGCCGCCGACGCCGAGGACGACCTGCGCGACGCGCTGGAGGACCTCGGGCTGGCCGACGGCTGGAAGTACGCCGAGGCGCTGGCGGGCGCCGGCCTGGACGTCGCGTGGCTGCAGCGGGTGTCGACGTCGGCGGGGGCGGCGACCGAGGCGGCGGTGGCGTGGGTCGCCGCGTCGCTGACCGCGTCGAAGCTCGCGGCGGAGATCGCCGACTCCACCGAGCGGATGAGCCGCCTGGTCGGGGCGGTCAAGACCTATGCCTACATGGATCAGGGCGACGTGGTCGACGTCGACGTGCGCGAGGGGCTGGAGACGACGCTCGTCATCCTGGGGCACAAGCTCAAGCACACCCACATCGAGGTCGTCCGCGACTACGACGACGCGCTGCCGACCCTGATCGCGCGAGGCGGCGAGCTCAACCAGGTGTGGACCAATCTGCTGGACAACGCGATCGGCGCGCTCGGCGACACCGGCACGATCACGATCCGCACCCGCCGCGACGACGACTGCGCGATCATCGAGGTCGCCGACGACGGCCCCGGCATCCCGGAGGCGGTGCGCGACCGCATCTTCGACCCGTTCTTCACGACCAAGGACGTGGGGGAGGGGACCGGGCTCGGCCTCGACACCGCGCGCCGCATCGTCTCCGAGCGCCACCGCGGCACGATCACCGTGCGCAGCGAGCCGGGCGCGACCGTCTTCCGCGTGCGGCTGCCGCTCACGGCGACGACGCGGTAGCAGCCCGCCGCGGTCCGGGTCACCTTGCCCTCGCATATGAGGGGAAAAGTGACCCGGATCCGGCGTTCAGGCCCGAACCGCGGCTAGGCGGAGACGAGGTCCTCGTCGTCGGCCAGCGCCACGCGCTCATTGGGGACGCAGTGCGTCATCGTCATGTCCTCGACGTTGCGCGGCCCGTTGTTGCCGAGGTTGCGAGCGCGCTCGAGCTCCTCCTCGGTCAGCGTCTGCGTCGCCAGCGGCTCGAGGCCGCGGACGTCGTCGGCGCTCATGCCAAGGCCCTCGCCGACGCGGGCGCCCAGCTCGTCCTCGGCCATGAAGAGGTGCCAGAGCATGCGCTCCTGGATCGGCCGGTCGCACTGCGACAGGTTGCCGATCCAGTTGGCGACGAGCTCGTCCTTCTCCCACTGCTCGGAGAGGAGGTAGCGCTGGCCGGCCTGGACGTAGTCGTTGGTCCGCTCGATCTTCGCCCGGGTCAGGCGGCCCTCGATCACCGGGCCCTGCTCGGTGTGCGAGGGCTTGTCGGCCTCCTGCGGGCCGCCGGTGATCGACGGCTCGTAGTTGACCGACGGGTTGCCGCTGCCGCCGTCCACGTTGTAGGTCATGGCCCCGTCACGCTGGTTCGTCGTGACCTTGGCGTTCTTGGGGTGGTTGACCGGCAGCTGCAGGTAGTTCGGCCCGACGCGGTGACGCTGCGTGTCGGAGTAGGAGAACGTGCGGCCGACGAGCATCTTGTCGTCGGAGAAGTCCAGGCCGTCGACCAGGACGCCGGTGCCGAAGGCGATCTGCTCGCTCTCGGCGAAGAAGTTCTCCGGGGCGCGGTTGAGCACCATCTTGCCGATCTTGCGCACCGGGAAGTCGTTCTCGGGCCAGACCTTGGTGTCGTCCAGCGGATCGAAGTCCAGCTCGGGATGGTCGTGGTCGTCGATGATCTGCACGGCCAGCTCCCACTCGGGGAAGTCGCCCTTGGCGATCGCGTCGTAGAGGTCCTTGGTGTGGACGCCGAGCACCTTGCCCTGCTGGACGCCGGCGTCGGCCTCGGTCCAGGACTGGACGCTCTGCTTGGGCAGCCAGTGGTACTTGATGAGCTTCGTCTCGCCGGCGGCGTTGACCCACTTGTAGGTGTTGACGCCGAAGCCCTGCATGTGGCGGTAGCTGGCCGGGACGCCGCGCGGGCTGAGCACGAGGTTGAACATGTGCAGCGACTCCGGCGTCTGGGACGCGAAGTCGAACACGCGGTTGGCGACCTGGCGCTCGAACGTGACGGGATCCGGCTTCTGGGAGTGGATGAAGTCGGGGAACTTGATCGCGTCGCGGATGAAGAAGACGCCGAGGTTGTTGCCGACGAGGTCCCAGTTGCCGTCCTCGGTGTAGAACTTCACCGCGAACCCACGGGGGTCGCGCACGGCCTCGGAGGAGTCGCGACCACCGGCGACCGTGGAGAAGCGGACGGCGACCTCGGTCTGCTTGCCGGCCGGCTCGAAGAGCTTGGCGCGTGTGTAGGTCGAGATCGGCTCCTCGCCGCCGACGGTGCCGTAGGTCTCGAAGTAGCCGAACGCCGTCGCGCCGCGCGCGTGCACCACCCGCTCCGGGACGCGCTCGCGGTCGAAGTGCGCCAGCTTCTCGATGAACTGGTAGTTCTCGAGCGTCGCCGGACCACGATTCCCGATGGTCCGCGTGTTCTGGTTGTCGCCGACCGGATGGCCCTGACGGGTGGTCAGGACGTTGTCGTCGCGCTCGTCGCTCATGCGATGGCCTCTCGTTGGGTTTGGCAGGCGGGGCACAGGCCCCAGTGGGTCACCTCGGACTGCTCGACCGCGAAGCCGTTCATGTCGCTCGGCGTCAGGCACGGAGCTGCGCCGACGGCGCAGCTCACGTCGACGACCGTGCCGCACGACCGGCAGACCAGGTGATGGTGGTTGTCGCCCACGCGCGCCTCGTAGCGCGCGGGGCCGCCCGCGATCTCGATGCGCTGGGCCAGCGCGGCACGCCGCAGGGCCTCGCACACGTCGTAGGCGGCCTGCGTGGAGATCGCGACGCCGGCGCCCCGGACGCGGTCGATCACCTGATCGACGCGCGGGTGGTCGGTCGCCTCGGTGAGGACCCTGAGCACCGCGACGCGTGACGTCGTGACGCGGAGCCCGGCGTCGCGGAGGCGGTCCGGATAGAGGTCGACACCCACCCCGGCAACGTATCAGGATCCAGGTCCAGATTGGAACCGTTCCAGAAGAGAACTGGGAGACATCGGACCACGGATGCGGTATCTCTGGGTCCGTGCTCGGACTCCCCGCAGGAACCCACGCCGCCCTGTTCGACCTCGACGGCGTGCTGACCCAGACGGCGAAGGTCCACGCGAAGGCGTGGAAGCAGATGTTCGACGAGTACTTGAAGGCCCGCGCGCAGAAGGAGGGCGAGGCGTTCGTGCCGTTCGAGGACACGGACTACGACGCCTACGTCGACGGCCTCCCGCGGCCCGACGGCGTGCGCAACTTCCTCAAGTCGCGCGGCATCGTGCTGCCCGAAGGCGAGCGCAGCGACCCGCCCACGGCCGAGACCGTCAACGGCCTCGGCAACCGCAAGAACGTGCTCGTCCTGGAGATCATCCGCCGCGACGGCGTCCAGCCCTACGACGGGTCGATCCGCTACCTCCACGCCGCACGCGACGCGGGGCTGAAGACCGCGGTCGTGTCCTCCAGCGCCAACGCGAAGGAGGTGCTGGAGGCCGTCGGCATCCTCGACCTGTTCGACCACGTCGTCGACGGCCACGCCGTCGCCGAGGGCGGCCTGAAGGGCAAGCCGGCGCCCGACACCTTCCTCGCGGGGGCCCGCGCCCTGGACGTCGACCCCGCTCACGCCGCGGTCTTCGAGGATGCGCTGGCCGGCGTCGAGGCCGGGCGCGCCGGGCACTTCGGGCGGGTGATCGGCGTCGACCGCGTGGGTCAGGCCGATGCGCTGCGCGAACACGGCGCGGACGTCGTGGTGCAGGATCTCGACGAGCTGCTCGACCGCGACGGAGCCTCCGCATGACCGCCCAGCCGCACTACGACACCGACCCCTGGTCGATCCGCGAGTCGGAGCTGAACCTCGACACGCTCGCCCAGTCCGAGTCGGTCTTCGCGCTCTCCAACGGCCACCTCGGCATGCGCGGCAACCTCGACGAGGGCGACCCCAACGGCCTGCCGGGCACGTACCTCAACGGCGTCCACGAGGTCCGCCCGCTGCCGTACGCCGAGACCGCCTACGGCAACCCCGAGGCCGGCGAGACCGTCCTCAACGTCACCGACGGCAAGCTGCTGCGGCTGTTGGTCGACGACGAGCTGTTCGACGTGCGCTACGGCGAGCTCCTCGAGCACGAGCGCGTCCTGGACTTCCGCGCCGGCGTCCTGCGGCGCAGCGTGCACTGGCGCTCGCCGACCGGCGTGGAGGTGCGCATCCGCTCCGAGCGCCTGGTCTCGTTGACCCAGCGCGGCGTCGCGGCGATCCTCTACGAGGTCGAGACGGTGGGCACCGGCGCGCGGATCGTCGTCCAGTCCGAGCTGATCGCCAACGACGACGGCCAGCAGACCGACCACGTGCTGGACCCGCGCGCGGCCGCGGCGCTGATGCGCCCGCTGAAGGCCGAGGAGGACTACGACGAGGCGCTGCGCGTGTCGCTCGTGCACCGCACGCAGCACAGCGGGATCCGGGTCTGCGCGACGATGGACCACGTCGTCGAAGGCCCCGCCGGCACCGAGACCTACACCGAGTCCGGCGGCGACGTGGGGCGCATGATCGCGGCGGCCGACGTGCCCGCCGGCGGCACGTTGCGCGTGCTGAAGTTCCTGTCCTACGGCTGGTCCAGCACCCGGTCGCTGGCGTCGGTGCGCGGGCAGGCGCGGGCGAGCCTCGCCGAGGCCCGGCACACCAGCTGGCACGGGCTCTGCGAGGAGCAGCGCGAATACCTCGACGACTTCTGGGCCGGCGCCGACGTCGAGGTCGACGGCGACCCGGAGCTGCAGCAGGCGGTGCGCTTCGCGCTCTTCCACGTCCTGCAGGCCGGCGCCCGCGGCGAGCGGCGGGCGATCCCGGCCAAGGGCCTGACCGGCTCGGGCTACGACGGCCACGCGTTCTGGGACACCGAGTGCTTCGTGCTGCCGGTGCTCACCTACACCCACGCGGATGCCGCGGCCGACGCGCTGCACTGGCGGTTGGACACCCTGGAGCTGGCGCGGGAGCGCGCGCTGCAGCTGGGCGTGGCCGGTGCCGCGTTCCCCTGGCGTACGATCACCGGGCGGGAGTGCTCGGGCTACTGGCCGGCGGGCAGCGCGGCGGTCCACATCGGCGCCGACATCGCCGACGCGGTGCTGCGCCACCAGCACGCGGTCGGCGACCGGGACTTCGACCGCGACGTCGGCCTGCCGCTGCTCGTGGAGACGGCCCGGCTGTGGCGCTCGCTCGGCCACCACGATCGCAAGGGGCAGTTCCGGATCCCCGGCGTGACCGGGCCTGACGAGTACAGCGCGCTGGCCGACGACAACGTCTACACGAACCTGATGGCGCGCCGGAACCTGCTCGGCGCCGCCGATGCCGTGGACCGGTTCCCCGAGGCCGCCGAGGCCTTGGGCGTGGACCCGGACGAGATCGAGACGTGGCGCGCGGCCGCCGGGGCGATGTACGTGCCCTACGACGGCATCCTCGACGTCCACCAGCAGGCCGAGAACTTCACCCACCACGACGTCTGGGACTTCGAGAACACCGCGCCCGAGCAGTACCCGCTCCTGCTGTCGGTCCCGTACTTCGAGCTGTATCGCAAGCAGGTCGTCAAGCAGGCCGACCTCGTGCTCGCGCTCTACACCTGCGGCGACCGCTTCAGCGACGAGGAGAAGCTGCGCGACTTCGTCTACTACGAGGCGCTCACCGTCCGGGACTCCTCATTGTCGCCGTGCATCCAGGCGATCGTGGCCGCCGAGACCGGGCACTTCGACCTCGCCTTCGACTACCTCGGCGAAGCGGCGTTCATGGACCTGCACGACCTGGAGCACAACACGCGCGACGGCCTGCACATCGCCTCGCTGGCGGGGAGCTGGCTCGCGCTGGTCGCCGGCTTCGGCGGGTTCCGCGACCACGACGGCAACCTCACGTTCGCGCCGCGGCTGCCTCCGGGCATCGACCGTCTCGCGTTCCGCCTGAACATCCGCGGCCGCCGGCTGGTCGTGGAGATCACCGACGACGGGGTCACCTATCGACTCGCCCAGGGCGATCCGATCGAGATCGCGCACTACGGCGAGTGGCTGACGGTCGGCCCGGGCGAGCGGGTGGAGCGCGAGATCCCGCCGGCGCCCGAGCGCGAGCGCCCGCGCCAGCCGCACGGTCGCGAGCCGATCCGCCGCGTGTTGCGTTCGGCGTAGCATCGCGCCATGGCCTGGGACTTCGCGACGGATCCCGACTACGCGGCGAAGCTCGACTGGGCGCGCGCGTTCGTCCGGGAGGAGATCTGGCCGCTGGAGACGATCGCGGGGGAGCTGTCGCAGGAGGCGCTGGACCGGGCCTACGCGCCGCTGCAGGAGGAGGTGCGCCGGCAGGGCCTGTGGGCCGCGCACCTGGCCCCCGAGCTCGGTGGTCAGGGCTACGGACAGGTCAAGCTCGGGCTCCTGCACGAGGTGCTCGGAACGAGCGCCTACGCCCCCAACGCCTTCGGCTGCCAGGCGCCGGACTCGGGCAACAGCGAGATCCTCGCGCTGGCTGGGACGCCGGAGCAGAAGGAGCGCTACCTGGAGCCGCTGCTGGCCGGCGACCTGAAGTCGGCGTTCTCGATGACCGAGCCCGACAGCGCCGGCAGCGATCCGACGACGCTGCGCACCCTCGCCGTCCGCGACGGCGAGGACTACGTGCTCACCGGGCACAAGTGGTTCTCGTCCAACGCGTCGATCGCCGACTTCCTCATCGTCATGGCCGTCACCGACCCCGACGCGCGCCCGCACCAGCGGGCGACGATGTTCCTGGTCGAGGCCGACACGCCGGGGGTGAACATCCTGCGCGACGTGCCGACGATGGAGCATCCGTGGGAGGCGTTCGGCAAGCTCGGCGGGCACGCCGAGGTGGTCTACGACGACGTGCGCATCCCGGCGGCGCAGCGGCTCGGCGCTGAGGGCGAAGGGTTCCTGATCGCTCAGCAGCGCCTGTACCCGGGACGCATCCACCACTGCATGCGCTGGCTCGGCGTCGCGCAGCGGGCGTTCGACATGCTCTGCGAGCGGGCGACCTACCGCGTCGCGCACGGCAAGACGCTCGGCGAGCACCAGACCGTCCAGAACTGGATCGCGGACTCGGCCGCGCAGATGCAGGCGGCGCGGCTGATGACGCTGCACGCTGCGTGGGTGATGGACACCCAGGGCGTCGCCGCGGCGCGCACGCCGATCAGCCTCGTCAAGTTCTACGGCGCCGAGGTGCTGCACGACGTCATCGACCGCGCGCTGCAGGCGCACGGCAGCCTCGGCTACTCGACCGACCTGCCGCTGGAGGCGATGTACCGCTCCGCGCGGGCCGCGCGGATCTACGACGGGCCCGACGAGGTGCACCGCCAGTCGGTGGCACGGCAGATCCTGCGTGGCTACGCGCCGCCGCCTGGCGCGGTGCCGACCGAGCACGTCCCCACGCGCCGTGAGGACGCACGCCGGCGCTTTGCCGAGCTGCTGGAGGCCGTCACCGCCGACGGATAGGCCGCCGCGCGCGGCCGGCCGGTCACGCCGTACCGGCCGAGGACGACGACGAGCTCGACGGCGCGGCGGATCCCGCCTGCGGCGTCGCGCCCTGGGGCGGGCCGCCCGACGGCCGGACCGCGTCGAGCGCGGCCTGGACCTTGGCGGTGCTGAGGCCGAGCTGCTTGGCGAGCGCCGTCGCCCGATCGGCCGAGGCGCCCTGAGCACCCGAGCCCGACGTGGGCCGGGTGGCCTGCATCGCCGCCTGGAGCTTGGCCGTCGAGACGCCGAGCTTGCTCGCCAGCGCGGTGACCATCTGGCTGCCGCCGGGGCCGCGCTGGCCCTGCGCCGCGCCGGAGGCGCCCTGCTGCGTCGTGGCGGTGCCCGTGCCGTTGGTGGCGTTGGCGGCCGCCGGGCTGCCGCTCGCGGCGCTGCCGCAACCGGCGGCGGTCCCCAGCAGCGCGGCGGTGCTGAGAAAGACGGCGACCTTGCGGACTGGTGATTTCTTCATGGCCGCAGCGTGGGCCCCGACGCTGAGCAGGACGTGTGCGGTGGCCGGGAGGAGCCTGGGCGGACGGACCCGGGACCTACACTGGGTCGTTCGAACGAACGACGCAGCGTCCAGGGAGCCGCCAATGACCTCGTCATCCGCACCGCTCGGGGTCGACGACCTCGCCTTCGCCGGACTGCGCCGCCAGGCCGAGCTGATCACGGCCGGCGAGGCGTCATCCGCGGAGCTCGTCGACGCCGCGCTGCGGCGCATCGAGGCCGCGCAGCCGGAGCTCAACGCGTTTCGCTGCGTCCGCGACGAGCGTGCCCGCGCCGAGGCCGCCGACGCCGACCGGCGGCGCGCGGCGGGCGAGACCGCGCCGCTGCTGGGCGTCCCGATCGCGATCAAGGACGACATGAACCTGTCCGGCGAGACGACCGCGTTCGGGTGCGCCGGCGACTTCGCCGCGCAGACCGACGACGGCGAGGTCGCCCGGCGGCTGCGGGCCGCGGGCGCGATCATCGTCGGCAAGACCACGTCGCCGGAGTTCGGCCAGTGGCCGGTCACCGAGGGCGACGCGTTCGGCGCGACGCGCAACCCGTGGTCGCTGCGCCACACCCCGGGCGGCTCGTCGGGCGGATCGGCGGCCGCGGTCGCGGCCGGGCTCGTGCCCGCCGCGATGGGCTCCGACGGCGCCGGCTCGGTCCGGATCCCGGCGGCCTGGACGCATCTGGTCGGCATCAAGCCCCAGCGTGGCCGGATCTCCACCTGGCCCGACGCCGAGAGCTTCCAGGGGCTGACCTGCAACGGGCCGCTGGCGCGCACGGTCGACGACGCCGCGCTGCTGCTCGACGCCGTCGCGGGCGCGCACCCCGGAGACCGCCACACGCCGCGCCCGCCCGCCGAGCCGTTCGCCGATGCCGCGCGGCGCGCGCCCGGGCGGCTGCGGATCGCGTTGTCGTTCAAGATCCCGTTCAGCGGGGCGCCCGCGACGCTGGACCCGCGCGTCCGCGCCGCGGTGCAGCGCCTCGCCGGCGTCCTGGAAGGCCTCGGCCACGAGGTGGTCGAGGCCGATCCGACCTACGGCCTGATCGGCGCGACGTTCCTCCCGCGATCGATGGTCGGCCTGCGCGACTGGGAGCGCCGCGTCCCCGACGCCGCGCTGCTGGATCCCCGCACCCGCCACAACGCCACGCTCGGCCGCTTCGTCGGCGGCCCGATCCTGCGCCTCGCGCGGGCGCTGGAGCGCCCGCTGCGCGCCCAGGTCGGCCGCGTCTTCCACCGGGCCGACGTCGTCCTCGCGCCGACCACCGCGCAGCCGCCGCTGCCGATCGGCTCGATCGACGGGCTCGGCGGCTGGGCCACCGACAAGGTCATCGTCGGCGCGTGCCCCTACGCCTGGCCGTGGAACATCCTGGGATGGCCGGGCGTCAACGTCCCCGCCGGCCTGACCGCCGAGGGGCTGCCGCTGGGCGCGCAGCTGCTCGGACCCGCCGAGAGCGAGCCGCTCCTGCTCGCGCTGGCCGCCCAGCTCGAGACCGTCGAGCGGTGGCAGGACCGCCGTCCTCCGTCGTCCGGCGCCGCGCCGGCCGCGGTCGCGGCGTGAGTGCCGCTGCCGGGGCCCGCGAGCGGATCCTGCGCGCCACGCTGGAGGTGATCGGCGAGCAGGGCGTCGGCGGCGTCACCAACCGCATCGTCGCCAAGCGCGCCGCCCTGTCGCTCGGGTCGTTGACCTATCACTTCCCGAGCCAGACCGAGCTCCTGCGCGAGAGCCTCCTGCTGTTCGTCTCCGATGAGGCCGAGCGCCTCGAGGCGTTCGCGTCGGGCCTGACGGGCACCGACCTGACGCTCGAGGAGGTGGCCGACGGCATCCAGCAGATCGTCCGCGATCCGCGGCCCCACGAGGTGCTCGCCCAGTTCGAGCTGTACCTCCAGGCGGCCCGTGACCCGGAGTTGCGCGACGTCGCGGCCCGCTGCTACGCGGCCTACGACCGCGCCGCGCGCACGACGCTGGTTGCGCTCGGCGTGCCCGATCCGGACCCGCTCGTGCCGGCGGTCATCGCGCTCATGGACGGCTTCGAGCTGCGCCGCCTGACGCTCGGCGGCCCGCCGGACGGGTCGCTGACCGACGCGCTGGTGTCGCTCGT
>JAWVGD010000524.1:0-3039 GCA_033855515.1 Baekduia sp. | reverse complement strand
GGACGAGGTAGACCTCCTCCTGCTGTCGGTGGGCGTGGATCCGCCCGCGCTGGCGCGGCTGCAGCGTGATGAGGTTCATCCCGAAGCCGGTGACGCCGAGCTCGGCGCGCAGGCGCTGGAAGCGCTCACCGCTGTCGGGGTCCAAGGTGGCGAAGGTGACGTCAGGCTCGGCCATGCGACCAGCCTATCCGGCGGTCTGCGGGGCGCTCACCTCGACGATCGCGGCGACCCACGGGCGCGCCGCGGCAGTGGCGCGTCAGACGATCTCGCGGCGCCCGGCGAACGCTCGGCCGAGCGTGACCTCGTCGGCGTACTCCAGGTCGCCGCCGACCGGCAGGCCGGAGGCCAGGCGCGTGACGGCGACGTCCGGCGTGCGCTCGCGCAGTGCGGCGGCGATGTGGTGGGCCGTCGCCTCGCCGGTGGTCGTCGGGTTCGTCGCCAGCACGACCTCGCGGACCTCGCCGCCTTCGACGCGGCGGTAGAGCTGGGCCAGCTTGAGGTCCTCGGGGTCCACGCCGTCGATCGGCGACAGCGCTCCGCCGAGCACGTGGTAGCGCCCGCGGAACTCGTGCGTGCGCTCCAGCGGGATGACGTCGCCGGGCTCCTCGACGACGCAGATGACGGCAGGGTCGCGGCGCTCGTCCTGGCAGATGCGGCAGCGCGCCTCGTCGGCCAGGTTGAAGCAGATCTCGCAGGGGCGGATCTTCTCCTTGACCTCGAGGATCGCGGCGGCCAGCGCCGCGGCCTCCTCGCCGTCGACGCGCAGGAGGTGGAACGCGAGCCGCTGCGCCGTGCGCTGGCCGATGCCGGGCAGCCTGCCCAGCTCGGTGACCAGGCGCTGGACGGGCGGGGCGAACACCGCCTAGCGGTTCTTCTTGGCGGCCGCGCGACGGGCCGCGCGGTTGAGCTGCGGCGCGCCGCCCGGAGCGCCGCCGCCGCCGCCGAGGCCGCCGAGCGCGTCGCCCAGGCCGAGGCCCTCGAGGGCCTGCATCGGATCGAAGCCGCCGCCGCCCGAGGCCTCCTGCATGGCCTTCTCCTGGAGGTCGACGGCCTGGCGCAGCGCCTCGTTGGTCGCCGCCAGGACGAGGTCCTGCAGCATCTCGACGTCCTCGGGATCGACCGCGTCGGGGTCGATGGTCAGCGCTTCGAGCTTCAGGTCCCCGGTCACGACGACCTTGACCATGCCGCCGCCGGCCGAGGCCTCGACGCGCTGCTCCTTGAGCGCGTCCTGGGCCTCCTGCTGGGCGGCCATGACCTCCTGGGCCTGCTTGAGCATGTTCTGGATGTTGGGCTGGGGCATCAGGCCTGCTCCTGGTCGTCGTGGTCGGGCTGGTGGTCGACGGCGTCGAATTCTGCCCGCAAGCGGGCGATGAAGTCGTCTTCGCCGAGGATCTCGGGCTCGGCGCCCAGCTCCTCGGCCTCGCGCGTCTCCAGCAGCAGGCGCGGCGTGACGCCGGCCAGCGACTGGAACGCGTCGGCGACGAGGCGCCGCGCGGCGGCATCCTCGCACTTGCGCTTCTGGAAGCCGTGGTCGGGGGTGAACGCGAGCGTCACGTCGCGTCCCTTGACCATGAGCGGCCGCGCCTCGGCCAGGCAGCCGGCGACGAGCTTGTTCGTCTCGGCGACGCTCTGCAGGATCGCGGGCCACAGCTCCTCGACCATCGTGAGGTCGAGCTCGCCCATCGGGGCGAGCGCGGGCGCGGCGGCATCCTCCGGCTCGGCCACGGCGACGGCCGACGGCGTGGCGGCGGGCTCCGTCGCGGGCGGGTCGGTCGGCGCCGCGCCACCCAGGGCGGCGGCCGGCGGCTCGAACGCAGCGATGACCGGCGCGGCCGACGGCGCCGGCGGGGACGCCGCGGGAGCCGGGGGAGGCGTGGCGGCAGCCGGAGCCGGGGCGCTCGGCGCAGCCAGGGCGCCTTCGAGCCGCTCGAGGCGCGCCAGCAGCGCCCGCGTCGACGGGTCCACCTCAGGAGCCGCGGCCTTGACCAAGGCGACTTCGAGCTGCGTCTGCGCGTCGGCGCCGTCCTTGGCCAGCCGCATCCCCGCGGCCAGGAGATCGAGGAGGCGGACGGTGTCGGCGCCCGTCAGCCGGCCTGCCTGATCGGCCAGCCGGGCGTCGCGCTCCGCGGTCATCGCCAGCTGCCCGGGCACCTCGCCCAGCGTCTGGGTCACGAGCACGTCGCGCGCGTGGCCTTCGAGGTCCCGCAGGAACTGCGCCGCGTCGCGGCCGGAGTCGGCCAGCCGCGCCGAGATGTGCCATGCGGTCCGCGCGTCGCGCGCGCCGACCGCGTCGAGCGCCCCGAACAGCAGGTCGTCGTCGGCGACGCCGAGCACGGCCAGGACGTCCTCGGTCACGATCGAGGACCCCGAGTAGGTCACGAGCTGCTCGAGCGTGCCGAGCGCATCGCGGTAGGAGCCGGTCGCGTTGCGGGCCACCAGCGCGACCGCCTCGGGCCCGATCTCTATCGTCTCCTTGCCGGCCACGCGCTGCACGACCGTGGCGAGCTGCTCGACCGTCGGGCGCCGGAAGTCGAAGCGATGGCAGCGGTCGACGACCGTGTCCATGATCTTGTGCGCCTCGGTCGTGGCGAGCACGAAGACGGTCGACGGCGGCGGCTCCTCCAGCGTCTTGAGAAACGCGTTCCACGCCGCCGTGGTCAGCATGTGCGCCTCGTCCAAGATGTAGACCTTGTACCGGCCGCTGACCGGCGCGTACTGCACGGAGTCGCGCAGCTCGCGGATGTCGTCGACCGAGTTGTTGGACGCGGCGTCCATCTCGATGACGTCCATCGACGTCGCCGAGGCGATCGACACGCACGACTCGCAGACGCCGCACGGCTCGACCGTCGGGCCGTCGACGCAGTTCAGGCAGGCCGCGAGCATCTTGGCCATCGACGTCTTGCCCGTCCCGCGCGACCCGACGAACAGGTAGGCGTGGTGCACCTTGCCCTGCTCGATCGCGTTGCGCAGGGTGCGCACGACGTGCTCCTGGCCGATGACGTCGGCGAACGTCCGCGGGCGGTGGCGGCGGTAGAGCGA
>JAWVGD010000523.1:0-3021 GCA_033855515.1 Baekduia sp. | reverse complement strand
CCCGGCACCGCGATCGCGGCGACGGCGGCGGCCGCCAACGGCACGGCTCCGGCGGCGCAGGCCCCGGCCAAGCATGATGCCGTCCCCGGCGTGCCGCCGCGGGCGTGCGCGCTCAGCGCCTCGGTCCGGCAACTGCGCGCGGGACGCAAGACGACCCTGACCGTCCGCGCGGCCCTGCGCAGCAAGCCCCTGAGCCGCGCGAGGATCGTGGCGACCACCGGCACGAAGCATCGGCGGTTGGCCAGCGCCCGGACCGCGTCCAACGGCCGCGCGCGGCTGCACCTCGTCACGCCCAACCGCGGCCTGGTGCATCTCTCGGTCCCCGACCGGACCGACTGCAGCACGGTGAAGCTCACGGTGCTGCGGGCGCGCGCCAGCGCCGCGCGCTGAGCAGGGGCGGTCAGGAGAGCCGGAGCGGGGTCCGACCCGTCCGGCACTCAGGCGCCGAGCGCCCGGCCCTGCGCATACCCGGCCGCCAGCGCCGACGCAGCCCGGCCGGGCGCCATGAGGTTCGTGCCCATGGCGTCGGCGGCCCCGGCGTCGGGGGCGACGTGCGTCACGTCGGCGCCACGGCGGCGCACGCCCTGAAGCTCCAGCTCCGAGGCGAGCCGGAAAGCGGCGCGCACCGCCAGGGCCCGGGGGTCGGTCCCGCCGAAGGCCGCGGCCGGATCGAGGCAGAGGACCTGGGTGCCGCGACCGGCGGGGGCGGCGTCGAGGTTCGTCACGCTCCAGACGCCGCCGTCGACGTACTCGCGGTCGCCGATGTGCACGGGAGCGAAGACCCACGGGATCGCGCACGACGCGCAGACCGCCTCGCCCACGGTGGCCGCGGGCGCACCCGGAGCGCCGAAGACCACCCGCCGCCCGGTGCGACGATCGACCGCGCAGACGCGCAGGCGCCCGTCGAACCGCGTCATGCCCCAGCGGGCCACCCGGTCGCCCAAGCGGCTCAGCGATCGGCCGTGACCGCCGGCGCGCGCGAGGAGCGCCGCGCGCGCCAGCGCGCCCGCCGGCGCGCCGAGCGCCAGCGCGGCGCCGGTCACCGGCGCGCCGGCGGCCCAGCCCACGCGCGCGACGCCGCGCAGGACGCCGCCCAGCACACCGTGGCCCGCGGCGTCGCCGTCGTCGGTCGGCGGATCCGCCGCCCCGGCCAGGGCGCTGGCGCCGGCGGCGCGCGGTCGCGGCGGCCGGCGTCCGGCCGCCAGCCGTGCGGCGACGATCGAGCCCGCCGAGGTCCCGACGTAGGCCTCGACCTCGCGGAAGTCCGTGCCGGCCGCGTCCTCGATGCCCGCCAGGACGCCGTGCATCCACGCCTCGCCGACGATCCCGCCTCCGGCCAGGACGAGGACGTCAGGCCGGATCACCCCCGAGCGCGCCATGGGGCGGAGGCTATCGCCGGCGTTCCGCGCAGGCCGCGACGTGCCGCCGGACGATGGGGCGCACCACTGGCAACAGACGCTTGTACGTGATAACGTACGCGCCCACCCCATGGCCGTCGCCGACCAGCTCGATCACCAGATCCACATCGGTCCGCGCGTGCGCGCGCTGCGTGAGGCGATGGACCTCTCGCTGCGCGACCTGGCCGAGCGCAGCGGCGTCTCGGCCCCGATGCTCTCACAGGTCGAGCGTGGGGAGACGAGCCCCACGCTCGCGGTCGCCAGCCGCATCGCCCGCGGCCTCGAGCTGAAGCTCAGCCAGCTGCTGCGCCTGGATGAGGAGGGTTCGGTCTCCATCGTCCGCAGCGCGGAGCGCCGGCGTGGCGGCGGGGCCCCCGGCCATACGTTCGAGATCCTCACGCCGCCGCTGCCCGGCCAGCGCGCCGAGCTCAGCCGGCACGTCCTGGCGCCCGGCGCCGCCACCGGCGGCGAGGGCGATCCGCCGATGCACGAGCCCGGCAGCCGCGAGATCGCGGTGGTCGAGACCGGTACCGTGACGCTGCACATCGACGGCGCCGAGCACGACCTCCGGCAGGGCGACACCGTGACCTTCGACGCCGATCTGGCGCACCGCTTCGAGAACCCCGGACCCGGAGAGGCCGTGTTGCTCGCGGTCGTCAGCGCGGGTCTGCGCAGAAGTTAAGGAACAACCACAGACAATGCCCAAGTCCCTGTTCGACAAGATCTGGGAGGCCCACGAAGTCGCCTCCGGCCTGATCTACATCGACCTCCACCTCGTCCACGAGGTCACGAGCCCCCAGGCCTTCGACGGCCTCCGGCTTGCCGGGCGCGCGGTGCGCCGGCCCGACCGGACGATCGCCACGGCCGACCACAACGTGCCGACCGATGGCACGCCGACCGCGGCGCGCATCAAGGACGCCCTGTCGCGCACCCAGGTCGAGACGCTGGAGCGCAATTGCGCCGAGTTCGGCATCCCGATCCACAGCCTCGGCTCCGAGCACCAGGGGATCGTCCACGTCATCGGACCCGAGCTCGGCCTGACCCAGCCCGGGATGACGATCGTGTGCGGCGACAGCCACACCGCGACCCACGGCGCGTTCGGCGCCCTGGCCTTCGGCATCGGCACGAGCGAGGTAGAGCACGTGCTCGCCACCCAGTGCCTGGTCCAGCACAAGCCCCAGTCCATGCGGATCCGCTACGAGGGCGAGCTCGGCCGCGGAGTGACCGCCAAGGACCTCATCCTGGCCTCGATCGGCCAGATGGGCGTCGACGGCGCGGCCGGCCACGTTGTCGAGTTCTCCGGCCCGGCGGTGCAGTCGCTGTCGATGGAGGGCCGGATGACCGTGTGCAACATGACGATCGAGGGCGGCGGTCGCGCAGGCATGATCGCTCCCGACGAGACCACCGCGGCGTGGGTCCGCGATCACGGCAGCGAGGTCGACCCGGCGTGGAGCGAGCTCTACACCGAGGACGGCGCGCACTTCGACAAGGAGATCGTCGTCGATGCGTCCGCGATCAGCCCGATGGTGAGCTGGGGGACCAACCCCGCGCAGGTCGCGCCGGTGACCGCGTCGGTGCCGAAGCCGTCCAGCGACGGCGAGGAGCGCGCGCTGCAGTACATGGG
>JAWVGD010000522.1:0-4361 GCA_033855515.1 Baekduia sp. | reverse complement strand
CCCCGCGTCCGCCGCCCAGCCTCGCCCGAACAGCACGCCAACGGCCCGACCACCACACGCCGCGACACCCGACCACGCTCGCCGCCCGATCCGAACCCTCAATCGGTGGATCGAGGCTAAGAGCGTGGGTCTCTACCCGGCCGCGGGTTCGGCCCCCTTGGGCCGACACCCGCAAGGGAACCCGGCCCCCTGGGCCGGCGTTCCCCTACCGCGGCTGCGGCAGCGCGGCGCGCCAGGCGAGGACGCGCCGGGCGCCGGCGTCGAGGTCGGCACGCGGCAGCGCGCCCGAGCGCACGGCGCGCTCGAGGCCCGTGGCCGCGCGTGCCGCGGTCGCGTAGTCCTGGGCGAACAGCGGGACGTCGACGCCCGCCTTCATCGCGAAGAAGGCCAGCTGCGACGGCGTGCCGAACCGCGCCACCGCGGCGCCCTGCAGGTCATCGGTGACCGCGACGCCGCCGAAGCGCAGGCGGCCGCGCAGCTCGCCGGTCACCCAGCGCTGCGAGAACGCGGCGGGGCGCGGGTCGACGCGCGGGTAGATCGCGGTCGAGAGCATGACCGCGCGCGGCCTGATGCGCCGGTACGGCGCGACGTCGACGGACCGCAGCGTGCTGAGCGGGAGGTCGATGCGGGCGGCACCGTCGTCGGTGTTGATGGTCGCGGCGCCGAAGCCGGGGAAGTGCTTGAAGACCGGCTCGACGCCGCCGGCGCGCAGGCCCCCGGCGAACGCGCCCGCACGGCGCGCGACGGTGGCCGCGTCGCTGCCGTAGGTGCGGCCCTCGTCCTCCATGGCGGCGCCGGGGCGGGCGACGTCGAGGACCGGCGCGAAGTCGACGTTGACCCCCGCCGCCCGCAGCGTCCGGGCGGCGGCCAGGCCATCGGCGCGGGCGGCCGCCGCGCCGGGCGTGTCGGAGGCGGCGCGCGCGGGGGCGCCGGGGATGCGCCGGACCGACCCGCCCTCCTGGTCGACCATGACCAGCAGCGGCGCGTCGACGAGTTGCGGCCGCGGCAGGCGCTGGAGCCGGTCGACCGTGCGGCGGACCTGCGCGGCACTCCGGACGTTGCGCGAGAAGAGCACGATGCCGGCCGCCTCGCCGCGCCGGATGCGCCGCTCCAGCGCGCGCGGCGGCGTGAGGCCGTCGTAGGCGAAGACCAGGCGCTGGCCGATGGCCTGGCGGACGGTCATCCGCGGCGCCGGCCGCGCGCCGTCGTCGTCGCGGGGCTTGGCGAGCGCGCCCGCCGTCGTGGTCGTCGCCCTGCCGCCCGCTGCGCCCCCGCACCCGACCGCCGCCAGGCCGGCCGCCGTCAGGCCCGCGAGCGCCGCCGTGGTCGCACGCGGCACACGGATCCTCACGACGCTTGGTCCTGGATGGCCGCGGCAAGCTCCCGCGGCGCCTCGCGCGGCAGTCCGTGGCCGGCGCCGTCGATGACGATCAGCTCGGAGTCGGGCAGCAGCGCATGCAGGCGCTGCCCCCACGCCAGGTACTTCTCGTCGCGACCGCCGGCGAGGATCGTCGTCGGCATCCTCAGCGCGCCGAGGCGATCCCACAGCGGCTCCATCGCGCCGCCGCCGATGCCGCGGACCGCGGCGGCCAGGGCCAGCGGGTCGTTGCGCAGCAGGTCCTCGCGCCACCACCGCGCAGCCTCCGGGGGCGTGCCGGCAAACAGCGGCTGGGCCTGCCAGCGGTCGGCGTACTGCTCGATCGTCATGTGCTCCAGATCGGCGGCGAAGGCCTCGTCCTCGGCGCCGCGAGCTGCGCGCGCCTGCGGATCGTCGATGCCGGCGCTGGTCGCCACGAGGATCAGGCGGGTCACGCGCTCGGGCGCCGCCAGCGCCACGTGCTGGGCCACGCGGCCGCCCATCGAGTACCCGCAGAGCACGAACTCCCGCGGCGCCGCGGCGAGCACGTCGCTCGCGCAGGCCTCCAGCGTGATGGGCCGCACGGCGGCCTTGGTGCCGTGCCCGCGGAGGTCCGGGACCAGCGGGTTGTAGCGTTCCCGGTCGAGCTCGGGCAGCACAGGGTCCCAGGCACGGTGGGTCCCGCCGAAGCCGTGGAGCAGTACCAGCGTCTCGGGCATTCCCCTTATCTATCCCATGAGCGAGACGCACGACACCTACCTCCTGCTGCGCGCGTTCGTCGATGAGCTGCACCGCTGCGGCATCGCCGGCGCCTGCACGTCGCCCGGGTCGCGGTCGACGCCGCTCGTCCTGACGCTCGCCCGCGACGGCCGCGTGGCGACCACGTCGCACGTCGACGAGCGGTCGGCGGGCTTCTTCGCGCTCGGGCTGATCAAGGCGACGGGGCGCCCGGCCGTGCTGGCGTGCACGTCGGGCACGGCCGCGGCCAACTATCTGCCGGCGGTCATCGAGGCCGCCGAGGCGCGCCTTCCGCTGATCGTCCTGACCGCCGACCGCCCGCCGGAGCTGCGCGACGTCGGTGCCGGGCAGACCATCGACCAAGTCAAGTTGTATGGGTCGGCGGCGAAGTGGTTCTTCGAGGTCGGCACGCACGCCGCCACACCCCAGCGCCTGCGGTGGATGCGCCAGCTCGCGTGCCGCGCGGCCTGGACCGCGGTGGACGGCCGCGCCGGACCCGTCCACCTCAACTTCCCGCTGCGCGAGCCGCTCGTGCTCGACGAGCCGCTGGAGGGCGCGCCGGCCGACGGCGGCCGGCCGGGCGACGTCCCGTACACCGACCGCGTCGGTGCCGAGCAGGATCCGGCGCCGCTGGTGGCGTGGCTGCGCGCGCACCGGCGCGGGGTGATCGTCGCCGGCCGCGAGGAGCCCGGCGCGCCGGCCGGCGCCGATCACCCCGCCGCGCGCCTGGCCGCGGCGCTGGCGTGGCCGCTGCTGGCCGACCCGCTGTCGGGCGCACGCCACGGCGGCGCCGCTATCGCCCACTACGACGCGTTGCTGCGCGACACGGCGTGGGGCGCCGGCGTGGCGCCCGAGTGCGTGCTGCGCGTCGGCGACCTGCCGACCTCCAAGCCGCTGCGCCAGTGGCTGGCGTCCCTGGATCCGGCGATCCCGCAGGCGGCGCTGGTGCCCGGCGGCAGCTGGCAGGACCCCGACGCGACCCTGCACACGGTGTTCGACCTGCGCTCCCCCGCGCTGGCCGCCATCGACGAGGTCTGGCACGCCGACGCGGCCTGGCTGGGCACCTGGCGCGATGCCGACGCCCGCGCGGCCGACGCGCTCGCGCGGACGCTCGGCGACGAGCTCAACGAGCCGCGCGTGGCGCGTGAGCTCGCCACGGCGGTCCCCCGCGGCGCCCGGACGGTCATCGCCGCCTCGATGCCGATCCGCGACGTCGAGACGTTCTGGCCGGTGGACGCCGCCGCCACCGCGCTCGCCAACCGCGGCGCCAACGGCATCGACGGCACGATCGCCACGGCCTACGGCGTCGCCGCCGCCGATCCGGCCGTCCCGGCCTACCTGCTCGTCGGCGACGTGGCGCTGGCCCATGACGTCGGAAGCCTGCTGACCGGCAAGCGCCTGGGCGTGCCGCTGACGATCGTGGCGATCGACAACGCGGGCGGCGGGATCTTCGACTTCCTGCCGGTCGCCACGCAGCGCGATGCGTTCGAGGAGCACGTGCTGACGCCGACGGGGCTCGACATCGCCCGCATCGCCCTGCTCTACGACGCGGAGTACCGAGCGATCTCCGACGTTCCGTCGCTGCGCGCCGCCCTCGGCGAGCCGCCTCGCGGCACGACAATCCTGCACATCCGGACCGAACGCTCCGCAAACGTGGCGCTGCACCGGCGCTGCTGGGTCGCCGTGAGCGCTGAGCTGAGCGGGAATACCCGATAAGGGGGTGACGGACACTGGTCAGCGGGGTAGGGTCTCCCACAATGGTGTGGATCGCCGCCATCGGTGCCGGCTGGCTCGGTGCGCTCGTCCTGCTCGTCGCGATGACGACCGCGGCCGCGCGCAGTGACCGGCCGACCGCCGACCACCTGCGCCGCCACCCGCGGCTCTTGTGGCTGCCCCCGCACGCCGACGCCGACGAGCGGTTCCAGTGAGGTAGGCGTCACGGCGACGACCGCCTCGGGCCGTACCCTCCATGGGTGGCCGACGCGCTCCAGTTCTCCCTTCTCGGTGACCCCGAGCCCACGGTCCGGTCCGGTCCGGTGCGCGAGGCGCCGGCGCCGCGGGTCTCCTCGAAGGGCATCGCCGCGGGCGACATCGTCGAGGTCGACCGCAAGGGCCGGCGGTTCCACGCGCTGGTCGAGGGCATCGAGCAGCGCGACTCCGGGCGCTTCGACCTGCAGGTCCGGCCGCTGGATGCGCGCTCGACGTGGCGGACGGCCACCGTCCGTGACGTCGTCGGCGTCTGGCGTCGCGCCAAGGGCGCCGGCGC
>JAWVGD010000521.1:0-8189 GCA_033855515.1 Baekduia sp. | reverse complement strand
GCTGACCGTCCGCGACAGCGACCTGCGGATCATCGTCTACAGCGCGGCGCCGGACTCGCCCGACGCACAGGCGCTGGCGCTCCTGGCGACCGTGGGCTTGCAGTCCTTCTCCTCGCCGTAGGCCGCGAGCGCGCACGCCGGCGTGTGGCGCATCGGCCTGCCGGGCACCTCGACCTGAGCCCGGCAGGTGCGCTATGCCTTTACGCATGAGCGTGCTCGATCGGCTGGAGCTGCCCATCGTCCAGGCGCCGCTCGCCGGCGGGCCGTCGACACCGGCGCTCGCCGCGGCGGTGTCGGACGCCGGCGGGCTCGGGTTCCTGGCGGCGGGCTACAAGACGCCCGGCGCGGTGCGGGACGACATCGCGGCCACGCGGGCGCTGACCGACGCGCCGATCGGGGTCAACGTGTTCGCCGCGGGCGGCGAGCCGGCCGACGCCGGCGCCGTCGCCCGCTACGCCGAGCGCCTGCGCGCTCAGGCCGAGGGGGCCGGCGTGACGCTGGGGCAGCCCCGGTTCGACGACGACGCCCTGGCCGGCAAGCTCGAGCTGCTGTGCGGCGCCGATCCCGTCGCGGTCGTGTCGTTCACGTTCGGCTGCCCCGACCGGGACGTCGTGGCGCGCCTGCACGCGGCCGGCTCCGAGGTCTGGGTCACCGTGACCTCGGCCGCCGAGGCCGAGGCCGCCGTGGCGGCCGGCGCCGACGCGCTGATCGCGCAGGGGGTCGAGGCCGGCGGCCATCGCGGGTCCTTCACCGATGACGCCGCAGCGCCCCCGGGGCTCGGGGTGCTGGCGTTGTTGCAGGTGTTGGGCTCAGGCACCGGGGTGCCGCTCGTGGCGACGGGCGGCATCGTGACCGGCGCCGCGGTAGGTGCCGCGCTGGTCGCCGGCGCCGCGGCGGCCCAGCTCGGCACCGCCTACCTCCTGTGCCCGGAGGCGGCGACGTCTGCGCCCCATCGCGCCGCGGTCGCCTCCGAGCGCCCGACCGCGCCGACGCGCGCCTTCACGGGCCGCCTGGCCCGCGGGATCGTCAACCCCTTCATGCGCGACCACGAGGCGCACGCACCGGTCGCGTATCCCGAGGTGCACCACCTCACCGCTCCGCTGCGCGCCCACGGCCGCGCCACCGGCGACGGCGACGTCATCAACCTCTGGGCGGGCGAGGCCCACGCGCTGGCGCAGGAGCGGCCCGCCGGCGAGCTGACGCGGGCACTCGCCGCCGATGCCCGCGCTGCCGTCGCGGCCGCGCACGCCCGTCTGGGCTGATCGGCGAGCGGTACGGGCAACCGCACCCGAGGCACGCCGAGGGCTTCCCCCGATGACGCGCACCCGCCGCGGTGCGACCGTGGCGCCCATGACCTCCTCCCACCTCCGGCCGCTGCTCGCCGCCGTCCTCCTGCTCGCGCTCGCCGCGGCGATCCCGCAGAGCGCCTCGGCCGCGGGGCTGCGGCAGGCCAAGTTCCTGGTGTCCTTCGACGGCACCGTCAAGACCGCCTGGGATCTGCCCAGGTTCCAGACCTACGCCGACTGCTACGACACCATCTGGATGGAGGGCTCGGGCTCCGAGACCTGGCACGTCCACTCGACCGGCACCAACCGGATGATCGCCTTCGACAACGGCGTCGCCACCCAGTTCGCGTTCGGCAGCTGGACGATGAACGCCGACACCGGGCTCACCGGCCTCAAGGCCAAGGGCGAGCGCGACCGGCACGGCAGCTACAAGACGACCTACACGGCCGGGACCTGCGGGGTCGGCGGCGGCACCGTTGACCCGCCGCGGCCCAACGACTGCGGCACGCGGCTCGTCAACTACGAGATCCCGTTGTCGATCCTCAAAGGCGAGCTGACGCCCGACGTCCTCGCCAGCGGCAACGGCATCCGCGAGAAGACCGACTACAGCGCCTGCGAGCTCGTCGCGCCCGAGAACGTCCTCGCCGGATCGTGGCCGGCGGCCAGCGGGAAGCTGTCGCGCAAGACGCTCTTCGGCCCGCAGCGCTCGATCGTGGTCCACGGCCACGACGCCTGGTCCGACAAGCAGCCGACCCACGGCGGCGCGGGCGTGACCAACGCCGGCACGACGATCGACTGGAAGCTCACGCTCACGCGGGTGCGCGGACGCTGAGCCGGCAGCGGCGGCGGCGGGTCAGGCCGCGACCGGGCCCTGCTCGAGGACCTCGAACCCGATCCCCGACTGCTGCAACCGGGCGCGCAGCGCCCCGCCCATCGCGACCGCGGTCGTGACCTGCCCGGCGGTCGCGGGCAGGTCGTCGAAGGCCAGGCACAGCGCCGCGTCTGCGAGCATCCGCGACGTCTCCCGGTAGCCCGGGTCGCCGCCGCGGACCTCGGTGACCACCCGCCGCCCGCCGCCCTCGCCGATGAAGCGCACCGAGAACCACCCGGCCTCCATCTGCGCCTCGCTCGGCCCTTGCCCGACCGGCAGGCGCGACAGCAGCGCGCGCCGCAGCGGCGGCACCTGGGCGGCCGCGAAGACCCCGGTGATGGCGGCGGCGGCGCCGAGCACGACCGGCAGGTGCTTGACGGCCGCGTAGTGCCCGTAGCGGAAGTCCGGGCCGTAGCGGGCCAGCGCCCGCGCAGAGCGCCCCACCACCTGCGGGTCGACCGTCGGCAGCGGCACCGCCCAGGCGCCGAGCGCGCGGTGCGGCGTGCCGGGCTCCTCGACCGCGACGCGGCGGCCGGCCGGCCCCGGCCCCTCCACGCGGCGGCGCGCCCGGGCGGCCGCGACGTTCTGGCGCGGACGCGAGAACCCGGTGATCGCCGAGTGGAACGTGCCGCCCGAGAAGCGGCCGGCGGCGCGCAGGTACCCACGCACCTTCAGCGGCGCACCCTCGGGAAGCTGGTCGACCGTGAACTGCACGCCGAGATCGTGCGGGATCGAGTCGAAGCCGCAGCAGTGCACCAGCCGCGCGCCCGTCGCGGTCGCCGTCTCGTGGTGGGCGACGTAGCTGCGGTCGACGAACTCCGGCTCGCCGGTGAGGTCCAGGTAGTCGGTGCCGGCCGCGGCGCAGGCGGCGACGACGCCGGCGCCGTGCAGGACGTACGGCCCGACGGTCGTGACCAGGACCCGCGTGGCGCGGGCCAGCTCGCCCAGCGACGCGTCGTCGGTGACGTCGGCGTGCAGCAGCTCGGGAACGGGCGCGCCGGGGTGGGCGGCGGCGATCCGCGCGCGAACCGCCTCCAGCTTGTCGGCGTTGCGACCCGCGAGGGCCCAGCGCAGGCCGGCGGGCGCGCGGCCCGCCAGCTCGATCGCCGTCAGCGCGCCGGTGAAGCCGGTCGCGCCGAGAACGGCGACGTCGTAGGGGCGCGGCGACGGGGCGGGTGCGGCCATGCGCCGCACCCTCTCACAGCCGCCGTCAGGCCCGTGCCGCCGCGTAGCGATCGTGCAGCTCCTGCCAGCGCGGGCGGTGCACCTCGCCCCAGCGGGCCCAGTCGACGGGGCGCCCGTCGAGGGCGTCGGCGAGGTGCTCGAGGTGGATGTGCCAGCCCGGCAGCACGACGTCCAGGTGGTCGGCGATGCCGGGATGCTCGACGGTGAACGTCAGCCGCGTCGCGTCGTCGCCGTCGGGCGCGAGCTCGAAGCGCAGGACGCCGTGCAGGTCGGTGGCGTACTCCACCAAGCGCGGCGGGTCGAGTCGCGCGACGGTGCCGTCGGCGATCGCCCGGTTGCCCTCGTCGTCGGTGTTGAGCCACTCGAGATGCACGGCGCCGCCCTCGCGCAGCTCGACGCGGGCGTCCGCAAGCCAGCCGCGCAGCTCGCCGGGCTCGGTCACCGCGCGCCACACCCGCTCGAGCGGGTGGGCGAGCCGCCGCTCGTAGCGCAGGACGTGGGTGCCGTCGGGGCGCTCCTCGTGGAGTCCGTCGGTGTGTTCGTGGTTGCTCATGTCGCTGCCTCCTGCTCGCTGTCGAGATGGCGCTCGAGCGCATCGAGCCGCTCCGACCACAGGTGCCGGTAGGGCGCCAGCCACGCGTCGAGCTCGGCCAGCGGCTCGGGCCGCAACGCGTAGATGCGCCGCTGCGCCTGTGGCCGCACGTCGACGAGGCCGGCGTCGCGGAGCACCTTGAGGTGCTTGGAGACCCCCGGCTGGCTCAGCGCGAGCGCCTCGACGAGCTGGCCCACCGAGCGCTCCCCCGTGCGCAGCAGGTCCAGGATCTCGCGACGCGCGGGCTCGGCCAGGACGCTGAACGTCATCGTGGTCATCGGCCCATATATTCCCGCCGCCGTATATGTCTGTCAAGGGATATGCAGGGCGCGGCAAGCGGCGATTCCCCGGTGAGCGGTGCATCGCCGCCATAGCGGGTACGATCACGAGTCGTCCACCCGCCCGAAGAAGGGACTTCGATCGTGCGCATCCGCTTCGCCCTGGCTCTGATGGTCGCCGGTCTGCTGTTCGCCGCTGGAATCGCTTCAGCGCAGACCACGACCGACCAGACCAGCCCGTACACCACCTCCACGCCGACGGCCACACAGCCGAAGACCACGACGAGCGAGGGCACCCAGACCACTGCCGTGACGCCGACGACCGAGGCTCAGACGCAGAGCAACGTCGCTCCGTCGGTCGCCGCGCAGCCGGCAGGCACCGCCCCGAGCACGCTCGCGTTCACGGGTGCCGAGCCGCTTCTGCTGATCCTCGTGGGCCTCGCGCTCGCCGGCGGCACCGCCACGCTGCTGGTCCGCGACCGGCGCAAGTCCTCCGACCAGCGGTGACCCCAGGGCCTCCCGCTGCGGGAGCCCCCGGCGACGACGGTGGGCGCGTGACCCCTCTGGGGTCGCGCCGCACCGGGGTCGCCGACTTGCAGCGGGAGGTGGAGCGCCTCACCGAGGCGCTCCAGCACGCCGAGGAGCGCCGCCGCGCCGCGGAGCGCACCCTGGCCGACGTCGCGCAGATGGCGGCCGCCGACACGGCGGACCTCCGCGCGCGGCTGACCGCGCTCCAGGCCGAGCTCGCCGGCGCCCCGGCGCCGCCTGCGACGGACGCGGCCACGGCGCCCACGGCCACGGCCCATCCGCGCCGGCGCCGCGTCAAGCGGTTGCTGCTGCTCGCCGGCCTGATCGCCGGCGCGGCGCTCATCACCGACGGCCTGCTGACGATCTTCTGGCAGGAGCCGCTGACCGCGGTCCAGCAGTCGCGCAGCCAGTCGGCGCTGCGCGACGACCTGCGCGGGCTGCAGCGCACGCTCGCCTCGGCACCGCGCGTGGCGCGGGAGACCAGCGCGCGCCGCATGCGCCGCCAGGCGCTGACGCTGCTGCACGCCCGTCCCGACGGCGCCGCGCTCGGGTCGCTCAGCATCCCGAAGATCGGGCTGAAGTCCGTCATCGTCGAGTCCACCAGCCACGACGCGCTGACCAAGGGGCCCGGCCACTACCGCGGCACGGTCCTGCCCGGCATGGACGGGACCGTCGGGCTCGCGGGCCACCGCACGACCTACGGCGCGCCGTTCCGCCACGTCGACCGGCTGTCGGTCGGCTCGCAGATCACCATGAACATGCCCTACGGCCGGTTCACCTACAAGGTGACCGGGACGAAGATCACCACGCCCAGCGACGCGTCCGCGCTGCGGTCCCACACCGGCATCCGCCGCCTCGTGCTCACCGCCTGCCACCCGCTCTACAGCGCGGCGCAGCGCATCGTCGTCACCGCGCGGCTGGTGTCTGCGACCCCGGTGTAGCGTCGCCGCCGCCCAGGCGCTGCTCGCACACCGAAAGCGCCTCGGGCGACGCGTCGATGAGCACGAACCGGCGGTCGAGCTCCCGCGCGACGGCGCCCAGGGTCCCGGAGCCGGCGAAGAAGTCCAGGCACCACCCGCCCGGCCGCGAGGACGCCGCGACCATCCGCCGCACGATCCCGGCCGGCTTCTGCGTCGGATAGCCCGTGCGCTCGCTCCCGTTGGTCGGGACGATCGTGTGCCACCACACGTCGGTGGGCCGCTTGCCCCGAGCGCGCTGCTCGGGCGTGACGAGGCCGGGCGCCATGTACGGCTCTCGGTCGACCTCGGCGTCATCGAACCAGTAGGCGTCGGGGTCCTTGACGTAGACGAGGATCACGTCGTGCTTCGCCGGCCAGCGGCGCCGCGGCTTGGCGCCGTAGTCATAGGCCCAGACCAGCTCGTTGAGGAAGCAGCGACGGCCGAAGAGCTCGTCGAGCAGCACCTTGACGTAATGGCTCTCGCGCGGATCGAGGTGGACGTAGAGCGTCCCGTGGTCGGCCAGCAGGCGCCGCGCCTCCGCCAGCCGCGGCGCCAGGTACGCCGGCAGGTCGTCGAAGCGGTCGGCGAAGGTCATCCGCCCAAGCTCCTCGGTCCGGTAGCGGCGCCCGCCGAAGCCCGTGCGGCCGCCGTCGGGGTCGGCGACCGCCCGCAGCGTGGTGCGCACCTGATCGCGTCCGGTGTTGAACGGCGGATCGATGTACACCATGTCGAAGGCACCGCCGGGCAGCAGCGGTAGAGCCGCCAGGTTGTCGCCCCCGATCAGCAGGTCGTCGTCGAGGGCCAGCGGCCCGCTCGTGAGGTCTGACACGATGCGCAACAGACGGCGAGTGTGCCACGGTGCTGGGACGATGCGATCCCGGCGACTCCCGCCGTCACCCGCGCGCCAGAACACGTTGAAGCGCAACCCGGTCAAGACCCGGCGGTTGGCCCTGCTCGCTGCCGTCGTGGTCCTCGTGGCCGGGGCCGTCGTCGTCCTGATCGGCGGCAGCAACGACCCGTCCGGGCCGCGCCGGCTGGCTCCCGGCCGCGGCGCGACCGACACGACCCGCGATCCGCTGGCCTACGACGCCGGCCGGCAGGCGGACTTCGAGGCGCGCGCGGCGGCCGGCCTGTCGCACGTGCTGTACGCCAAGAGCCCTGGCGGCGCGCTGGCCACCGCCCAGCGCGTGCAGCGCCTGCGGCCCGTGATCCAGCAGGTCGCCGCCCGCAGCCATCAGGACGCCGCCACGATCGAGGCGATCGTCTTCCTGGAGAGCGCCGGGCGCCCGGACGCGCGCGCCTCGAACGACCTCTCCTCCGCCGCCGGGCTGACGCAGATCCTGGCGCAGACCGCGACCGGCCTGCTCGGGCTCAAGGTCGACGTTGCGGCGTCCACGCAGCTGACGCGCCGGATCGCCCGTGGCGGCCCGGCCGGGCGGATCCGCGCGCTGGTCGCGAAGCGGCGCAAGGTCGACGAGCGCTTCGACCCGCGCAAGGCGCTGGAGGCCACCGCCCGCTACCTCGCCTTCGCCGAGGGCCAGCTCGGCCGCCAGGACCTCGCGACCGAGAGCTATCACATGGGCGTGGGCAACCTCCAGCGCGCGCTGAAGGCCTACGGCAGCGACAAGATCCCCTACGCGCAGCTCTTCTTCGACTCGACGCCGCTGCGTCACGCCGCCGCCTGGAAGGTGCTGGCGAGCCTCGGCGACGACTCCTCGACGTACCTGTGGCGCATCGGCGCGGCCAAGGCCATCATGTCGCTCTACCGCGCCGATCCGGCCAAGGTCGCCGGGCAGGCGCTGCTGCAGGCCGGACCCTCGGGCGAGCACGTCCTGCGACCACCGGACGCGACCCCGCGCTTCCCCGACGCCGGCTCGCTGCGCACCGGCGAGCTGGCGCTGCTGGAGGGCGCGGCGCTTCGGCCGTCGCGGGCGCTGGCCGCGGCCTCGCCGGGCCACCGGGCGCTGCGTCCCGACGCGCTGAAGCTCGCCCGCTACCTCGCGCTCGGCGTCCGCGAGATCGCGCACACCGCCCCGCTGACGATCACCGCGGCGACGCGCTCGCTGCAGGACGAGCAGACCTCCGGCCAGGGCGGCGCCGGCGTCGAGGCGTCACCGAGCATGCACACCACCGGCTACGCGTTCGACGTCAGCCGCCGCTACCGCTCCCCCGCCCAGGCCCAGGCCCTGCAGTTCTGGCTGGATCGCCTCACGGCGCTCGACCTCGTCGCGTGGGCGCGCGAGCCGTCGGTGATCCACGTGACCGCCGGCCCGCGGGCACGCGAGCTGCCCTAGCCCGACTTGTCGGCGCACGTCACGGTCGCGGCCGGCGCCGCCGGCGGTCAACCGCGCGGCGCCGGGGCGGGAGTGTGGGTCGGTAGCGGGCCGCGAGTTTCGCCCCCTGGGCGAACACCCGCAAGGGAACCTGGCCCTCTGGGCCAGGGTTCCCCTAGGACCCGATGGCGCCGAGCAGGTCCTTGGCGACCTGCGC
>JAWVGD010000520.1:0-8144 GCA_033855515.1 Baekduia sp. | reverse complement strand
CGTGGGCCCGGGCCCCTCGGAGGACGACAAGTCGCCGCAGCGCAGCGCGCTGGACGGATCGAGCCGGCCGATGAACCAGCGGTAGGCGTCCTCGCCCGAGCACGAGAGCTCCAGGTCCGGGCCGCCGCCGGGCGCCGCGCCGGACGACACGCGCGCGTCGCCGCCGCGGAGATCGAGCACCAGGCCGGCGGCCGGGTCGCTGAGCGCGAAGCGCACGACGATGCCCAGGCGGCCCAGGTGGGCCCGCAGCGCCGGGTCGGCCGCCAGGGCGTCGCGCACCCGCCCGCCGAGCTCCTCGTGGACGGCCTGCGCGTCGGCGAAGCGCGGCGCCTCGCGCTGGGCGCGCAGATGCTCCAGGACGTCGGCCGCGCTCTGCACCGGCGGCAGCGCATGCAGGCGCTCCAGCCGGACGTCGGCGAACGCGTCGCCGCGCGCGGCGTCGCGGGCGAGCACCGCCGCATAGTGGCGGTCGGCCGCGGCGCCCCAGGTCACGGCGTCGGCATCGCGCTCCCAGTCGCGGGGCGCGAGTCGCAGCAACCAGCCCGCGCCCTCGGGATCGCGCGCCAGCAGGCCCGGGTCGCCGGCCAGTCGCGGGTTGACGGTCAGCACCGAGCCGCCGACCGGCGCCCAGACGCCGAAGGAGGACCCGTGCCCGGTCGCGACCGTCGCGGCACGGTCGCCGGCCTCCAGCGCCGCGCCCGCCTCGGGCAGCGTGAGCCGTAGGTCCTCGCCGAGATCCTGCGCCAGCGCCGCTGTCACGCCGACCACGACGGCGCCCAGCGCGGTCTCCACCCACAGGTGCGCGTCGAGCGCGATGCCCCGCGACGCGGTCCCGAAGTCCGCGGGGTCCACCGCGGGCAGGCGCGGCCGCAGGTGGCGATCCGGCCCCGCGGCGCGCGGCACCGGCCAGGACGGCTGCGGCGCCCAGAGGTCGTCGGGCAGCGGCGCGCCGTGACGCCGCGCCTCGGCGCTGAGCGCCTCGGGCGCCACGAGCGGCACCCGGTAGCGCTCGGCCGCGCGCTCCAGCGCGACGCGCTGCTCGTGGCCGGCGCGATCGGGCAGCGCCAGCGCCACGATGCACGCATGCTCGGCGCGGAAGCCGCTGCGGTGGACCTCCATGTCGCCCCACGCGGCGATCGCGCCGACGGCCTGGTCGGCGCGGAAGTCCAGCCGCCGGTCCGCCGGGTCGGTCAGCGCGTAGAGCCCGCACATGCAGTCGGAGACCGGCGGTGAGTGGCGGACGTCGCGCGCGCACGTGGCGGCGTTGACGCCGGGCTCCCACGCCAGCGCCGTGAACGTCCACGGCCGCAGCAGCCCGTCGTCGTCCACATGCCAGGCGCGGTAGCCGATGACGGCCTCGAGGTAGTCGGGCGCGCCGCTCACGCCGGGGCGGGCTCCCGCTCGCGGTCGGGGACGGGAGCGCGGTCGGGCGCGTCGCCGGGGTCGCTCTCGCGCTCGCGCTCGCGCGCCGGTGCCACCGCCGGCGCGGGCAGGCGCAGCGGCTCGACGCGGATGCGGCGCGAGGGACCCGGGAGGTCGAGGAGGACGGGCACGGCGCGGGAGGGTAGACCCCGGTCCCGATGGCATCGCTGAACATCGGCTGCTCCGGCTGGATCTACCGCTCCTGGGCCGGGACGTTCTACCCCGACCGCTGCCCGCAGCGCCTGTGGCTGGAGCAGTACGCCAAGACCTTCGACACCGTCGAGGTCAACAGCACCTTCTACCGCCTGCCCGAGCACGAGGCGGTGCAGGCCTGGGTCAAGCGGACCCCACCGGGCTTCGTCTTCACGATCAAGGCCAGCCGCTACCTCACCCACGTCAAGCGCCTGCGCGACATGGAGCAGGGCGTCGAACGGTTCTGGGAGCGGATCGAGCCGCTCACCCGCACCGACAAGATGGGGCCGGTCCTGTGGCAGCTGCCGCCGAACTTCCGCCGTGACGACGACCGCCTCGCCGCGGCGCTGCACTTCCTGCCGCCCGGCCGCCACGCCTTCGAGTTCCGCGACAAGAGCTGGTTCGTGCCCGAGGTCCTGGACCTGCTGCGTCGGCACGGCGTCGCGCTGACGATCGCCCATCACCCCGAGCGCCCGTGGCAGCTGCACGAGCTGACCGCGGACTTCACGCTCGTGCGGCTGCACTTCGGCGCGCGCGGCCGCCGCGGCAACTACAGCGAGACCGAGCTGCGCGAGTGGGCGCGCCGCATCGACGGCTGGCGCGCCCGCGCCGACACGTTCGTCTACCTCAACAACGACTGGGAGGCGTTCGCGCCGCGCAACGCCCAGCGCCTGCGGCAGCTCCTGGACGCCAGTTGAACGTTTGATCCGCTGTCGATGAGGAACAACCACGACTGAAGCCTCCGTTCCGCCCCTCTCCCCTGATGCCCGAGCACGTCACCCTCGACATCGATCGCGACCCGACCGCGCCGCGCGCCGCCCGGCGTGCCGTCGAGCAGTTCGGCGCGAAGCTCGACCCCGCGGTCGTCCCCGACGTCAAGCTCCTGGTCTCCGAGCTCATCAGCAACAGCGTCAAGTACGGACGCGACGGCCAGGTCCAGCTCATCCTCCGCTCCGAGGGTCCCCAGCACGTGCACGTGGAGGTCGTCGACCAGGGCGTCGGCTTCGTCCCCGCCGCGCGCGACCGCCCGAGGACCGAGCCCGGCGGCTGGGGCCTGCACATGGTCGAGGCGCTGACCAAGCGCTGGGGCGTGCACAAGGGCTCGACGCACGTCTGGTTCGAGATCGACCGCCGCTGAGTCCCGCCGGGCGACGGCGCCCTGACGTGCCCACAAGGGTCAAGTCGCGCTGTGTGCGCCCGATCACACGGGAGACATGGGTGATCAGGTCGACCGCCTCGCGGCGCACTTGCGATCCACCCCTGACGCGGAACGGCCCATCGCCGGCCGCGTCGGCGGATCGCTGTGGCTGTTCGCAGCCGTGGCGACGCTCTGCCTGCCCCTGTTTCCGCAGGTCACGACGCCGCTGTGGCCCGGGCCGCTGCTCTGCGCCGCCGCCGCGCTGGCCTGGGGCTTCTGCGCCACGTTCGTCGTCGACTGGCGCCGCGCGCCCGGCTGGGCGCTGCCCGCCGCCAGCGTCGCCGCGGTCGGCGTCGTCGGCGCGATCACCGAGATCACGGGCGGGGTCGACTCCCCCGCGCGCCTGTACATCTTCTTCGCGCTCTTCTACGCCTGCTGCTTCCTGGATGTCGGCCCGGCCACGGTGCTCATCGTCGCGTGCGCCCTGGAGTGGGCGCTGCCCGTGCTGGACCACCACGGGACGGCGGCCGCCGCGGGCGAGCTCGGGATGGCGCTGCCGATCTTCGCCGTCATCGGCGCCGTCCTGCAAGGCGGCCGCCGGCTGCTGACGGCGATGCGCGCCGGCGCCGAGGCGCTGTCGGAGGAGCACCACGCGCTGCGCAGCATCGCCACCGCGGTGGCCGCGGGGCACAGTCCCGAGATCGTGTGCAGCCTCGCCGCCGAGCAGGCCGGCCGCCTGCTGGGGGCCGACGGCGGCGCGATCATGCGCTTCGACGCCGACGACCACATGACGTTCGTCGGCACCTGGACCCGCACGGCCACCGGCGACCCGCCTCCGATCAGGATGCCGATCGTCCCGGGCAGCGGAATGGCCGCGATCCGCGACGACGGGCGCTCCCATCGCGTCGACGACACCGGCGACAGCGCCGACGACCAGGCACGGGCGCTCACCGACCGCGGCTTCGGCGCCTGGGCCGGCACGCCGGTCCACGTGCGCGGCCGGCTGTGGGGCGCCGTCGTCGTGACGGCCCTCCTCGGCAGCAGGCTCGCCGTCGACGCCGAAGAGCACCTCAGCGAGTTCGCCGAGCTCGTCGGCATGGCGGTCGCCAACACCGAGGAGGTCGCGCGCCTCAGCGCCGACGCGGCCACCGACCCGCTGACCGGCCTGGCCAACCACCGCGCGTTCCAGGACCGCCTGCGTGCCGAGCTGGCGCGCGCCGAGCGCCACGAGCGCCAGATGACCGTCGCGCTGATCGACATCGACCGCTTCAAGACCATCAACGACGCCGGCGGCCACAGCGCCGGTGACGCCGTGCTGTGCGCGGTCGCCGCCCAACTGCACGACCACCTGCGCGCCGACGACGTGCTGGCCCGCGTCGGCGGCGACGAGTTCGCCGTCCTGCTGCCCGAGGCGACCGAGGGTGACGCCGTCGCCGCGCTGGAGCGGGCGCGGCGCACGATCGAGCGGACCGCGTTCGTCGGCGGCCTGCGCGTGACCATCTCCGTCGGCGTGTGCGATCTCGTCCACGCCGCCGACGCCGAGGCGCTGACCCGCTACGCCGACGGCGCGCTGTACTGGAGCAAGGAGCACGGCCGCAACCGCGTCTCGGCCTACGACCCGGAGACCATTCACGAGCTGTCGGCCGTCGAGCGGATCGGCCAGCTCCAGCGCTCCCAGGCGCTCGTCGGGATCCGCGCGCTCGCGCGCGCCATCGACGCCCGCGACGTCAGCACGCGCGAGCACTCCGAGCGCGTCGCGCTGCTCACCGCGCGGCTGGCCGAGCACCGCGGCTGGCCGCCGGAGCGCGTCGCGCTGCTCCATGAGGCTGCGCTCGTCCACGACGTCGGCAAGATCGGCATCCCGGACGCGATCCTGCTGAAGCCCGCGAAGCTGACCGCCGAGGAGTACGCGGTCATCCAGCAGCACGCCGGCCTCGGGGCCCGCATCGTCGAGGACGTCCTGGACGCCGAGCAGGTCGACTGGATCCTCAGCCACCACGAGCGCCCCGACGGCCGCGGCTACCCGCGCGGCCTGCACGGCGACCGGCTCACCGAGGGCGCCGCGCTGCTGGCCGCCGCCGACGCGTTCGACGTCATGATCAGCGCCCGCCCCTACGCTCCCGGCCGCTCGGTGCCGGACGCGCTGACCGAGTGCCGCGCGCTCGTCGGCCGGCAGTTCACCGCCGCCGCAGTCGCGGCGCTGGAGGGCGTCCACGCCGACGCCGCCGCGCCGCCGCTCGCGCGAGCGAGCTAGACCCTGAGAAGCTAGAGCAGCACGGCCTGCCGCACGGCGGCGCCGGCGGCGAGGCGGTCGAATCCCTCGTTGATCTCGTCGAGCGTGATGCGGTGCGTCAGCAGCTCCTGCACCGGCAGGCGGCCGTCCTGGTAGGCGGCCACGAAGCGCGGGATGTCGCGCTCGGGTACGCACGAGCCCAGGTAGGAGCCCTTCAGCGTGCGCTCCTCGGTGACCAGGCTGACGGCCTGGATGTCGAGGCGCTGCTCGGGATGCGGGAGGCCGACGGTGACGGTCGTGCCGCCGCGCCGCGTGGCCTCGTAGGCCTGGGCCAGGACGCGTGCGTTGCCGACGGTCTCGATGACCTTGTCGCCCCCGCCGCCGGTCGCATCGCGGACCGCTTCGGCGGCGCCCTCGCCGGCGTGGATCGGCGTCGCCCCCAGCCGCCGCGCCTGCTCGAGCTTGTCGTCGACCATGTCGACGGCGACGATCTCCGCCGCGCCGGCCATTCTGGCGCCCAGCAGCGCGGCGAGGCCGACGCCGCCGAGGCCGAAGACGACGACGCGGTCGCCCTCGGCGACGTGCGCGCTGTTGACCGCGGCGCCGACGCCGGTCAGGACCGCGCACCCGAACAGCGCCGCGATCTCGTACGGCAGCGACCGGTCGACCTTGACGGCCGAGTGGGCCGAGACGACGACGTGGTCGGCGAAGGCCGACACGCCGAGGTGGTGATGCAGCTGATGTTCGGCGCCGGGCTCCGACCAGCGGCGCTCGCCGGACAGCAGCGAGCCCGCCGCGTTGGCGGCCGCGCCCGGTTCGCACAGCGCGGCGCGGCCGGCGCGGCATGGCGCGCACGCGCCGCAGGTCGGCACGAAGGACAGCACCACGTGGTCGCCGGCGCTGAAGCCGGGCGTGTCGCCGCCGGTGTCGAGGACCTCGCCGGCGGCCTCGTGCCCGAGCACCATCGGCATCACGCGCGGGCGCGAGCCGTCGATCACCGACAGGTCGGAGTGACACAGCCCGGCCGCGCCGACGCGCACCAGGAGCTCGCCCGGCCCGGGCGGCGCCAGCTCCAGGTCGACGAGCTCGAGCGGAAGCGACTCGGCGTAGGGCTTGGGCAGCCCCATCTCGCGCAGCACCGCGCCCCGGACCTTCATGCCTTGGCCTCCGTGCTCTCGTTGACCAGCAGCCGCTGCAGCGCGCCCCGGATCGCGGGCGGGATCGGGACGGGCCGGCGATCGGTGCGGTCGACGAACACGTGGACGAACCAGCCCGTGGCGGCCGGCACCTCGCCCCCGTCGCCGAACAGCCCGATCTCGTACTTGACGCTCGAGGTGCCCAGGCGCCCGACGCGCAGCCCCGCCTCGACGGCCTCGGGGAACACGAGCGCGGCCTGGAAGCTGCAGTGCGACTCGGCGCACAGGCCGATCGCCGCGCCGCGCAGGATGTCCAGCCCGCCCTGCTCGATGAGGTAGGCGTTGATGATGGTGTCGAAGAAGGCGTAGTACTCGACGTTGTTGACGTGCCCGTAGACGTCGTTGTCGTTCCACCGGGTGGGGATCGTCATCCGGTGCGGGTAGGTCAGCAGGGCGGTCATGAGCGGTGGCGAAGCATCAGCCGGCGGATGAGGTCGTCGTCGAACGTCGCCGGGTCGGTGGTCGCGATGAAGTCGTGCAGGAGCTCGACGAACCGCGCGGGGTCGTCGTTGAAGGGGAAGTGCCCGGCGTTGGGGAACGTCTGCAGGCGGCTGTTGGGCATCAGCGCGTGGGCGTCGTAGCCGTGCTGGACGGGGATCATGCGGTCCCGCTCACCCCAGACGATGAGCGAGGGGACGTGCTCGGCGAGGTACAGGCGGTCCGACGCGTCGACGCGTTGGCCGGCGGGGTCGATCACCGAGCGCGCGGTGTGGACGAAGGCGCGGCGGGCGTCGGCGTCGGCGAGCGACTCGAAGCCCTCGGCCAGGCCTCGGACGTCGGCGCTGGCGCGCAGGCCGACGCGGCCCAGGACCGAGCCGACCGCGGCGCCCGCCGAGCGCACCGGCGAGGACGCCAGGACCGGGATGACGTACTCGGCCCCGGGCAGCGTGGCGGCGCGCAGCATGAGGCTGACCTCGCCGCCGAGCCCACCGGAGTCGACGAGGACCAGCCGCTCGATGCGATCGGGGAACTGGTAGGCGAACTGCATCGCCACGCCACCGCCCAGCGAGTGGCCGACGATCGTCGCGCGCGGGATCTCCAGGGCGACGAGCAGGTCCCGGATGCCGCTGGCGTAGGCGCCGAGCGAGTAGTCGCCGCGCGGCTTGGCGGAGCGGCCGTGGCCGAGCAGATCCGGGGCGATGACGGTGTAGCGCTCGGCGAGCGCCGGCATCACCGACCGCCACGTGCGCGAGCTCGACGTGATGCCGTGGATGAGCACGACGGCCGGTCCCTCACCCACGCGGTGGTAGGTGACGGGGTGGCCGTGCAGCTCGATCTGCTGCGAAGAGGACTCGGTCATCGGCGCCGCCCGGAACATAGCGTGGATCCGTTGCGGCAGACGCACGCCGAGCCCGGAACCTCAGGTGAAGAACCCCGAGCCCACCCAGTCCTGCGCGTCGGCGGCGCCGCGCGGCAGGTAGAAGTAGCCGCCGCCGGTCGGGACGATGTAGTCGACGAGCGGCTCGCCGGCCAGCCGGGCCTGCACGGCCTCGAACTGCCGCTCCACGTCGCGGTTGAACGCCACGAAGATCAGGCCCATGTCGAGCTGGCCGGCCTCGTCGATCCCGCGCGAGTAGTTGTAGCCCCGGCGCAGGATGCGCTGGGCCTCGGTGGCGGGCGTCCGCGGCCGCGCCAGGCGCATGTGGGCGTCCAGCGGGATGCGCCGACCCTTAGGGTCGTCGCCGTAGCCCGGGTCGTCGGTCTCCATCTTGCGCCCCAGCGGCGCGCCGGTGTCCTTCAGGCGCCCGATCATCAGCTCCTGCTCGGCGCGGGCGACGCGGTCCCAGAACTCGACGCGGTTGCGGATCACCCGGACCACCGCGTAGGTGCCGCCCGCGTCGTCGAAGACCAGGCGGCGCATGAGCGGGTCGTCGGCCGTGTCGGGGTTCGCGGTGCCGTCCTTGAAGCCGAGCAGGTTGCGGCCGGTGGGTGGGTGGGGGCCGATCTGGCTGGCCGGTGGCAG
>JAWVGD010000519.1:0-11265 GCA_033855515.1 Baekduia sp. | reverse complement strand
ACGTGGTCGGTGGCGACCAGCAGCTTGCCCGCCTGGATGATCGTCTCCAGGGTGTAGGTGTACTTCGACACCACCGCCATCTGGATCGCGGCCTCGCGGTTGTAGGCGCGGAAGCCGGAGGTCGTGTCGGGCACGTCGGTCTCCGATGCCTGGCGCACGACCCAGGAGCCGAGCTTCTGCAGCCGCTTCTTCAGCGGCGAGAAGTGCTCGATGCTGTCGGTCTCGCGGTCGCCGACGACCATGTCGGCGCTGCCGGCGACGATCGGCGCGACGAGCTTGGGGATGTCGGCGCCCGAGTACTGGTTGTCGGCGTCGGTGTTGACCACGACGTCGGCGCCGAGCTTGAGCGACGCGTCGAGGCCCGCCTGGAAGGCGGCGGCCAACCCCTTGTTGTTCGTCAGCTTGACGATGTGGTGCACACCGTTGGCCCGGGCGACTTCGATGGTGCGATCGGTGGAGCCATCGTCGATGACGAGCACCTCGATCGCGTCGAAGCCCGGGATCTCACGGGGGAGATCTGCCAGCGTCGCCGGCAGCGTCTCCTCCTCGTTGAGGCAGGGGATCTGGATGATGAGCTTCATGTGAAGGGAGGCTGAGACGGCGCGCGGAAGGTCAGGAGCGTGCCGTACACTCGCCGTCTCAGTATCTCAGAGGGTAGGGACGGCTGGCGTAGCCCTTCAGACCTTCGATGCCGGGCTGTTGGACCCCGACCTCGTATGGAGAGCGCGACGCTCACCTCGCCGCGCCGTGAGCACGGCTTGCTCGCGCGGCTGCGTGCCGCGCCGGAACGCGCCTGGGCGCGCTCCGGCTTCCTGCTGCTCTGTGCCGGCGCGGCCATTGGCTACCTGGTGTACCCCACGTACCCGAACTACGACTCGGCCTACTCGCTCATCTGGGGCCGCGAGCTGCTCGACGGCCGGCTGCCGAGCTTCGACGCCTACCGCACGCCCACCGAGCATCCGCTGGCCGTGGCGTTCGGAGCGATCCTCGCGCCGATGGGCTCGGCCGCGCCGCGGATCTGGCTCGCCGCCACCGTCGCCGCCTTCTGCCTGCTGGTCGCCGGGGTCTATCGCCTCGGGCGTGTGGCGTTCACCCCGTGGGTCGGGGTCGTCGCGGCGCTGCTGGTCCTCAGCCGCCTCGACTACCCGTTCCTCGCGGCGCGTGGGTACGTCGACATCCCGTACCTGGCGCTCGTGGTCTGGGCCGGCGCGCTGGAGGCGGCTCGGCCGCGCCGCGGCGGCGCCGTCTGGGTCCTGCTGACGCTCGCCGGCCTGCTGCGGCCGGAGGCGTGGATCCTGCTCGGCGCCTACTGGCTGTGGTGCGCGTGGCCGGCCCAGCCGCTCGCGCGCCGCGCGCGCACGGCCGCCCACGCCGCGATCGCGCCGGTGCTCTGGATCCTCACCGACCTCGTCGTCACCGGCGACCCCGCGTTCTCGCTGCGGCACACGAGCTCGCTGGCCAACGACCTGCAGCGCACCAAGCCCGCGAGCCAGGCGCCGAGCCTCGCGATCCACGCGCTCACCGCGACGCTCAAGTGGCCGATCCTGGTGGGCGCGCTGCTCGGCGTCGCGCTCGCGCTGGCGTTCGCCCGCCGCCGCGCCGCGCTGCCGCTGGCCCTCGCCGCCTCCGGCGTCGTGACCTTCGGCCTCATCGCCGTCGCCGGCCTGTCGGTCATCGACCGCTATCTGGCGATCACCTCGCTGGGCCTGCTCGTCTTCGCCGGCGTCGCGATCGCCGGCTTCTCGATGCTGCCCGGCGGCCACGCGGCGCGCACGCCGTGGATCCTCGCATCGGTGATCGTCACGCTCGGCGGCGCCGCGTTCACCGCGACGCACCTGCACCCGGGCTATATCGACCGCGAGCTGACCACCCGCCGTGTCCTGCGCCAGGAGCTCGCCCACCTGATCGCCACGCCGGCGTTCACGCTCGCGCGTCGCTGCGGGCCCGTCACCGTCCCCAACCACAAGCTCATCCCCGACACGCGGTGGCTGCTGCACGCCGACGCCGACGAGGTGCTGGCGCGCAGCGCCCTGCCCGCCTTCGGCCAGCGGCTGCGCGGCGCGCAGATCTTCGTCTCGGGCCCGACCATGCTCGCCAACTCCACGTACGGCCCGTTCGTCCCCGGTTCGCGCGACGATGCACGGATCCAAGTCCCCGGCCCCGGCACCGTCCTCATCGACCGCACCCCGCACTTCGCCGCCTATGCCGCCTGCTGACGTCGCGACCGCGCCGCCCGCCGTGCCCGCGCCCGCGTCGCCGGGCCTCATGGCCCGGCTCGCGCGGGTGCCGTGGCCCGCGCTCGCGCTGCTGGCCCTCGCCGTGGCGACCCTCGTCGGCTTCCTCGTCTACCCGACGTATCCCAACTACGACAGCTACTACTCGCTGCTTTGGGGCCGTGAGGTGCTGCACGGCCACCTGCCGAGCTTCGACGAGTACCGCTCGCCCACCGAGCATCCGCTGGCGGTCGCGTTCGGCGCCCTGCTGTCGCTGCTGGGTCGCGGTGGCGACCGCGTCATGGTCTTCTGCACCGAGGCCTCCTTCGTGGTGCTCTGCGCCGGCGTCTACCGCCTCGCGCGCACGGCGTTCACGCCGCTGGTCGGCCTCGCCGCCGCCGGGATCCTGTGCACGCGCTTCGACTTCCCGTTCCTTGCCGCACGCGCGTACATCGACATCCCGTACCTCGCGTTCGTCGTGTGGGCGGCGGCGCTGGAGCTGGACCGCCCGCGGCGCGGCGGCATCGTCTGGGTCCTGCTCGCGTGCGCCGGCCTTCTTCGCCCCGAGGCGTGGCTGATCATCGGCCTGTACTTCCTGTGGATGTGCTCGGGCGAGCTCGGCCCCGGCCACGACGCGCGCGAGCGCCTGCTGCGCTGGATCCGCTACGCCGCCTGGGCGGCTGTCGGGCCGGTCGTGTGGGTCATCACGGACTTCGTCGCCACCGGCCATCCGCTGTTCTCGCTGCAGCACACGAGCGGCCTGGCGGAGGAGCTCGGGCGGACCAAGGGGCTCTCCGAGGTCCCGGCCTCGATGCAGCGCTTCTTCCTCAACCTGGCCAAGGCGCCGGTGCTCTACGCGGCCGTCGCCGGGTTCCTGCTGGCGGTCTGGATGGTCCCGCGCCGCGCGATCATGCCCACGGTCTTGTGGCTGGTCGGGACGGGCACGTTCGTGCTGGTCGGCGTCGCGGGGCTGTCGGTCATCGACCGCTACCTCCTGGTCCCGACGCTCATGGTGATGGTCTTCGCCGCGGTCGCGCTGGCGGGGTGGACGATGCTGCGCGAGGGCCTGCTGATCCGCAGGGTCTGGGCGGTCGCCGCGGGGCTGATCGTCGTCTACGGCGTCGTCTTCACCGCGACGCGCGTCAACTTCCACAACTTCGACGGCGAGCTGCGCCTGCGCGGCCAGTCGCACGAGTCGCTCGTCGCGCTGCTGGACCGCCCCGACGTGCGCGCCGCCGCCACGCGTTGCGGGCCTGTGTCGACGCCGACCCACAAGCTCATCCCCGACACGCGCTGGATCCTGGGCGCCTCGGCGAACGAGGTGCTCGCGCGTGCCGACAAGGCCAACGCCGCCCGGACGCGCAAGGGCCTCGCCCTGTACGTCGTCGACCGCGGCGCGCTGCTGCGCCAGGCGCTGGTCGCCACCACCGACGACCCGTTCGACAACGTGCCGCTGCCGAACTTCACGCGCCTCGGGTTCACCGACTACTACGCCGCGTATGTCGGCTGTTGATGCACCCGGCGCCGACGGCGACGTGGGCGACGGCCGCGAGCCCTACGCCGCCGACGACGCCCCGGTGACCGCGAAGGCGGCCGCGCGCGCCGCGCGCCGGTCCGCCGCCCGCCAGCGCCTGCGCTGGGCTCCCGCCGTGATCGTCCTGCTCGCGGCGAGCTTCGCGGTGCGGGTGTGGGGCGCCAAGCAGGGGCTGCCCTACGCCTACAACGCCGACGAGAACGCACACTTCGTCCCGAAGGCCATCGGCCTGTTCGGGCACGGCCTGAACCCGCACTACTTCGTCAACCCGCCGCTGTACACGTACCTGCTGCACCTCGTGTTCGGTGCGTGGTTCGGCGGGCGCGCCGGCGTGTCGGAGGCCTTCGCGCGCGACCCCACCGAGGTCTTCTACGCCGCGCGCCTGGTCTCGGCGGCCTGCGGCACGGTCGCGGTGTGGCTCCTGTACCTCGCGGGCACGCGGCTGTTCAGCGACCGCCGCGTCGGCTTCTTGTCGGCCGGCGTGCTCGGCGTCGCGTTCCTGCCGGTCTTCTACTCGCACCTGGCGCTCAACGACGTCCCGACGCTGGCGCCGATCTGCCTGGCGCTCTACGGCGCGGCCGGGATCGTGCGCCTCGGGCGCCTCCGCGACTTCCTGCTGGCGGGCGCCGGGCTGGGCCTCGCGTGCTCGATGAAGTACACCGGCGGCATCGCGCTGCTGCCGCTGCTGGGCGCCGCGGCGGGGTGGCTGGTCGGCCGCTCGCGCCTGCGCCCCTCGACGGTCATCGCCGGCCTGTTCCTGGCCGCGGTGTGCGCGGTCGTGGCCTTCGTGCTGACCAACCCATACGCCTTGCTGGACCACACGGCCTTCCAGGACGGGCTGACGCATCAGACGACGGTCGCCGACGACGCGCTGGGCAAGCTCGGGCTGACCGAGAAGAACGGGTTGGCGTACTACCTGTGGACGCTGACCTGGGGCCTGGGCTGGGTGCCGGCGATCGGTGCCGCCGCCGGCGTCGTCCTGGTCGCCCGCGACAACTGGCGCATCGCGGCGGTCCTCGTGCCCGCGCCGCTCCTCTTCCTGTTGTTCATGGGCACCCAGCAGCGCTACTTCGGGCGCTGGCTCATGCCGGTCTTCCCGATGATCTGCCTGCTGGCGGGCTACGCGGTGCTGAGGGTCTCGATGCTGATCGGCGGCCGCCGGCCCGTGCTGGCGCCGACGATGCTCGTCCTGGCCGCCGCGGTGCTCTGCGGCCAGGGCCTGGTCGCCTCGCTGCACAGCGGCCAGGTGCTCAGCCGCGACGACACGCGCAACATGGCCCGCGCGTGGCTCGTGCGCCACGTGCCGCCCAAGACGAAGATCGTCGTCGAGCCGGTCGTCCCCGACGGCTGGGCCCAGGACATCGGCAACCCGTCGCCGCTGACCAAGAACGGCAACCGCTGGGTGAAGTTCCCGACGAGCCGCTCGAACATCGCCAACGACGGATCCCGGATCCCCGGGCCCGGGCGCATCGTCAACATCGAGGATTACGAGCGCACGCTGTACCCCGGCCTCGTCACCACCTACCAGCAGGAGGGCTACTGCTGGGTCGTCGTCGGCTCCACGCAGCGCGGGCGCGCCGAGGTCGAGCCCGAGGCGGTGCCGCAGGCGCTGGCCTACTACCGCGAGCTCGAGCGCCGCGCCGACACGGCCTACGTCGCCTCGCCCTACCGCGCCGCGGCGACGCCGCCCGCCTTCAACTTCGACTGGTCCTTCGACTTCTACCCGCTGGCCTACCACCGGCCGGGGCCGACGATGTGGATCTACCACCTGCGCGGCGGCCGGTGCGCGGGCGGCTGAGCGGCCCCGGCGCGTCGCTGCTGGTCACCCGTTCAGGGGCGATCGGCCGCCCCGTCGTATCCTCCTGACAGGTGCAGCGGACCGAGACCGATCACCAGCATCTGGCCCGCGCCATCGAACTGGCGACCCGGGGCCGCGGCCGCGTGCATCCGAACCCCGTGGTCGGGGCCGTCGTCGTCAAGGACGGCGTGGTCGTGGGGGAGGGCTGGCACGCCGAGTACGGCGGCCCGCACGCCGAGGTCAACGCGATCGCCGACGCGGGCGACGCCGACCTCACCGGCGCCACCATCTACGTCTCGCTCGAGCCGTGCTGCCACCAGGGCAAGACGCCGCCCTGCACGGACGCGATCCTCGAGGCGGGGATCACGCGCGTCGTCGTCGCCGCCGACGACCCGACCGAGAAGGCCGCCGGCCGCGGCCTCGGGATCCTGCGCGACGAGGGCGTGACCGTCGACGTCGCCGGTGGCGAGCTGGCCGCCCGCGCGCGCCTCGCCAACCAGGCCTTCCGCAAGCACGCGCGCACCGGGCGGCCATGGGTGCTCTTCAAGTCCGCGATGACGCTGGACGGCAAGGTCGCGACGCGCACAGGCGACTCGAAGTGGATCTCCTCGGACGCCAGCCGCGCGCTGGCGCACAAGTGGCGCGCGTCGGTCGACGCCGTCGTCGTCGGCATCGGCACGGCGCTGGCCGACGACCCGCAGCTGACCGCGCGCATCGAGGATCCCGCGCAGCCGGCGCTCCGCCAGCCGCGCCGCGTGGTGTTCGACGCGACCGGCCGCCTGCCGCTCGAGTCCCAGCTCGTCACCCAGGCGCCGGAGATCCCCTTGACCGTCGTCGTCTCGCGCGCCGCGCCGCGGTCGGCGGCCGACGCGCTGCAGAACGCGGGCGCCGACGTCATCGTCGCCACCGGCGAGCACGAACCCGCCCGCGTCCGCTCCGCCCTGGACCAGCTCGGGGAGGCGGGGATCCACGCGATCCTCCTGGAGGGCGGCCCGCATCTGGCGGGCGCGTTCCTCGACGCCGGCGAGATCGACGAGGTCCGCCTCTTCCTCGCGCCGCTGCTGCTGGGCGGCAGCAAGGCGCGCGACCCGCTCGAGGGCGAGGGCGTGGAGCGGATCTCCGAGGCGCTGCGGGCACTCACGCTCGACTGCAGGCGGGTCGCCGACGACGTCCTCATCAGCGCACGTCTACGGGAGTGGTGAAGCCGAACATGTTCACTGGGCTGGTCGAAGATCTGGGGACCGTGGTGGCCGTCGATCGCACGGGCGGCGGCGCCGTCCTGACGGTCGAGTCGCGCCTGGCCGACCAGATCGGCGAGGGCGACAGCGTCGCCGTCAACGGCGTGTGCCTGACCGCCACCGGCATCTGCGGGCAGCGCTTCGGCTTCGACGTGATGCACGAGTCGCTGCGGCGCACCTCGCTGGCGGAGGTCGACGCCGGGACGAAGGTCAACCTGGAGCTGGCGCTGCGCGCCGACGCGCGGCTGGGCGGCCACATCATGCAAGGGCACGTGGACGGGGTCGGCGTGATCGCCAACCTCGCGCAGGACGGCTTCTCGCGGATCGTGACCGTCGAGGCGGGGTCCGACCTGCTGCGCTACGTGGTGGAGAAGGGCTCCATCGCGGTCGACGGAGTCAGCCTGACCGTGTCCCGCGTCGACGAGACGTCCCTCGACGTGTCGTTGATCCCCGAGACGCTGGAACGCACCAACCTGGGCGCCACCGCCGTGGGGCGCACCGTCAATCTGGAGGTCGACGTCGTGGCCAAGTACGTGGAGAAGCTCGTCGGCGGGGTGCGCGCATGAAGGCGCAGCCGCAGCAGACGCGCGAGGACGTCCAGTTCGCCACGATCGAGGAGGCGCTGGAGGACATCGCCGCCGGCAAGATGATCGTGGTCGTCGACGACGAGGACCGCGAGAACGAGGGCGACGTCGTCATGGCGGCCGAGTTCGTCACGGCCGACGACATCAACTTCATGACGCGCCAGGCGGGCGGCTGGATCTGCCTGACGCTGACGCCCGAGCGCTGCGACGAGCTCGGCCTCGAGCTCATGTCGCTCAAGAACGAGTCCGCCCACGAGACGCCGTTCACGGTCACCATCGAGGCCCGCGAAGGCGTCACCACCGGCATCTCGACCGCCGACCAGGCGACGACGATCCGCACCGCCGTCGACCCCGCCAAGGGCAAGGCCGACATCGTGGTCCCCGGCCACGTCCATCCGCTCAAGGCCCGCGACGGCGGCGTGCTGGAGCGCACCGGGCACACGGAGGCCTCGGTCGACCTGGCACGCCTGGCGGGCGTGACGCCGGCGGGCGTCATCTGCGAGGTGCAGAACGAGGACGGCTCGATGGCGCGCGTCGGCGACCTCGCCGCCTACTGCCACAAGCACGGCTTCAAGATGATCACGATCGCCGATCTGATCGCCTACCGCCGCCGCCACGACAAGCTCGTCGAGCGCGTCGTGTCGACCACGATGCCGACCGGCTTCGGGGTGTTCGCCGCCTACGGCTATCGCTCGCTGGTCGACGACAAGCACCACGTCGCGATGGTCAAGGGCGACGTCGCCGGCAAGGAGGACGTGCTGGTCCGGGTGCACTCGGAGTGCCTCACCGGCGACGTGTTCCACTCGCTGCGCTGCGACTGCGGCGAGCAGCTGGAGTCGGCCCTGGCGATGATCGAGGCCGAGGGCGAGGGCGTCCTGCTCTACCTCGCCCAGGAGGGCCGCGGCATCGGCCTGCTGAACAAGCTCAAGGCCTACAAGCTGCAGGAGGAGGGCTACGACACCGTCGACGCCAACCTCCAGCTCGGGCTCCCGGCCGACCTGCGCGATTACGGCATCGGCGCCCAGATCCTCGCCGACCTGGGGCTGTCCTCGATCCGGATCCTCACGAACAACCCCAAGAAGATCCGCGGCCTGGAGGGCTACGGCCTGCGCGTCAGCGACCAGGTCCCGATCGCCCACGCGCCCAACCCGCACAACGAGGCCTACCTGCGCACGAAGGCCGAGCGGATGGGCCACACCCTGCACCACCAGGGTCTCGCGCTGGACGAGGAGATGCTCCACGAGGAGCACGTCTCCGACCAGGCGCGCGAGGAGGGCAAGGAGTCGTGAGGCTCGCGTTCGTCGTGGGCCGGTTCTACGAGGACCTCGCCGACCGGCTCGTCGCCGGGGCGCGTGCCGTCTGCAGCGAGCAGGGCGTGACCGACATCGACGAGTTCGACGTGCCGGGCGCCTATGAGCTGCCGATGGCGGCCAAGCTCGCCGCCGACACCGGCCGCTACGACGCCGTCGTCTGCCTCGGCGCCGTGATCCGCGGCGAGACCTCGCACTACGACTACGTGTGCGGCGAGTCCGCGCGCGGCATCCAGGACGTGCAGCTGACCACCGGCGTTCCGTGCTCCTTCGGCGTGCTGACGGTCGACACGCTGGAGCAGGCGCTGGCCCGCGCCGGCGGCGACAAGCGCGACTCGGGCCGGCACGCCGCCGAGGCCGTGCTGGCGCTGCTGGAGGTCAAGCGCCGGCTCGCGGCCGCGTCGTAGGGAGCCCGCCCCGGGGGCGGTCGCCCGCACGCGGACGCTTCGGCGCCACGAGCGTCGCGGACGTCGGTACGCTGCGCATCGTGAACCTGGAGGTCGCCGCGATCGTCATCACGGTCCTCGCCCATTTCGTCGGGGCGGGCGTCCTGATCTGGGCCCTGCTGGACGGTGAGCAGATCGACTGGCGCGGCACGCTGTGGCCGCGCGACGACGACGGTGGCGGAGGCGGCTGGCCCGAGCCCCCGGTCGACGAGGGTCCCGACGGCGGCGGCGTGCCCGCCCCGACGCCGCTGCCCGATGCCGCGCCGTCGCCCGTGCGCCTGCGCGAGCCCGGCCGCATCGCCCCGGCCTACCCGCGGCCCCAGCGCCGGCCCGAGCACGCGCCGGAGCGGACGCCCGCAGTGCCGCCGCGGACGCCGTCGCGCGGCTGAGGGCCGCCCCGAGCCCGTCAGCACGCGCCGCGCTGACGACCACCCACGCCGGCGCGCGCCCCCGGGCGCCCGCGCCCTACCCGTTCTTCTTGGCGTGGCCGCGGGCCTTGCCGCCGCCGTCCGCCGCCGTCCCGCCACTCGCGCTCGCCGCGCCACTCACGGCGCCGCCCTGCGCGGCCGTCAGCACGCGCTGGACCTCGCCGCGCTTGTAGTTCGAGATCCGCAGCCGCTCCTGCAGGAGCGGGACCGCCTCGGCGCCGCGGCCCGCGAGCTGCAGGGCCCAGCCGAGGTTGTACAAGTTGTAGGCGTAGTCGGTGCTGCTGGAATCACCCATGGACTGGAACTTCGCCCGCGCGGCCTCGAGCAGCGGCAGCGCGCCCTGCGGGTTGCTCGGCAGCATCGCGTAGCCGGCGTTGTTGAGCTGCGCGGCGGAGCGCCCGTCGGCGGCTGCGACGGCGGTGGACGGGGTGGAGGTCGCGGGCGCCGAGCTGCTCGGCGTGGCGGCCGTCGCCGCGGCATCGGCCGCCGTCGCCTTCGGCCTGCCGTCGGGCGCCGCCTTCTGGGCCGCCGACTTCGTGGCGGTCGGGCGCGACGCGTCGGTGCTCGGGCCGTTGCCGTTGTCGCCGATCAGCGCGGCCGCGGCGCCGCCGGCGATGCAGACGGCGGCCAGCAGCGCGAGCAGCCACGCCGCGCGATGTCTGCTGCGCAGGCGGGCGACGGGCTCCAACGGCACGGCAGTGGCGCGCGACGGCCCGGCGGCGGCCGGTGGCGCGGGACGCTGGTCGCCGATCGGGGCGGGCCGCGGCGTCCGCGCAAAGCGCGGCTCGCCCATCCACTCAGGACCGGCGCTGCGCCGCGTCGGGGTCATGATCGACGTCACGCGCGTCGGCTCGGCCTGCTCGCCGAGCACGCGCGTGAGGTCGGCGACGAACGCCGCCGCGGTCGGCGGCCGCGCGGCGGGATCCTTGGCCAGGCCGTGCTTGAGCACCGACGCCGCGGCCTCGCAGGGGCCGGTGGGCGACGGCGGCTCGACCTCGGCGTGGGCGCGCGCCTGCTCCATCGGCGTGCCGCCGTCGAACGGGCGCTTGCCGCACAGCAGCTCGTAGGCGACGACGGCGAGCGAGTAGCGGTCGCTGGCGGGCGTCGCCGGGTTCCCACGTGCCTGCTCGGGCGACAGGTAGGCCGCCGTGCCGAGGACCTGCCCCGTCTGGGTGACCTGCGTCTCACCCGCCAGCGACGCGATCCCGAAGTCCCCGACCGCCAGGCGGCCGTTCTCGTCGAGCATCAGGTTGCCCGGCTTGACGTCCCGGTGGACGATGTCCGCGGCGTGGGCGGCGTCGAGGGCCGACGCGGTCTCCGCCAGCCAGCGCAGCGCCAGCGGCGCCGGGATCGGGCCGCCGGCCTTCAGGCGGTCACTCACCGTCCCGCCGGCGAAGTACTCCATGACGATGAACGCCTGGTCGTCGTGGTCGCCGATGTCGAAGATCGTGACCACGTTGGGGTGGTCGGACACGCGGGCCGCGGCGCGGGCCTCACGCGTGAACCGGCGGCGGGCGGCGGGGTCGTGGGCGTACCCCGCGGCGAGGACCTTCACGGCCACCAGGCGCTCCAGGACGGAGTCCTCGGCGGCCCAGACGGCTGCCATCCCACCGTTGGCGATGTGCCGGACCACGCGGTAGCGCGGCGGCAGGGCGACCTGTTGCACGGCGGGCATCTCCTGGCGCGTACCCTAGCGATGCAGCGCCTACACGAG
>JAWVGD010000518.1:0-3993 GCA_033855515.1 Baekduia sp. | reverse complement strand
CGTTCTGGCGCTGGCGGTAGGCGTCGTTGCCGACGCGCACCGGGCGCGCGCCCTCGTAGCCGGTGAGGTGGTCGAGCGTCTGCTCCTCGAGCACCCGCTCGCCGCCGATCCCGTACATGATCTGCAGCGCGCCGTCCTCGTTGCGGCCGAGGTCGGCGACGAACTGGATGAAGTCGTCGGCCTCCCAGTTCAGCCCGAGCGAGTGCAGGCCCGAGAGCGTGAAGGTCGCGTCGCGCATCCACGTGAAGCGGTAGTCCCAGTTGCGCTCGCCGCCCGGCGTCTCGGGCAGGGACGTCGTCGGTGCGGCGACCAGCGCACCGGTCGGCGCATAGGTCAGCCCCTTCAGCGTCAGCGCGCTGCGCTCGAGGTGGTTGCGCCAGCGGTGGTCGGGGAAGTCGGCGTCGGCGAGCCAGCCGCGCCAGTACTCGCTCGTGTTCGACAGCGCGGCCTCGGCCTCCTCGGCGGTGCGCGGCCCATCGAGCAGCCGCGACCACGAGAGCGCGCAGAAGCGCGTCTCGCCCTTCTCGATCCGGTGGCGTGCGCGCGCGAGGCCGCCCTCGATGCCGAGGTTGAGGTCCGACATCAGCCGCAGCGTGCGGTTGCCATCGGTGGCGTCGAAGGCGTAGGGGTCGTTCGAGACCGTCGCCCAGGTGGCGGGCACGCGGCCGTAGTCGAACATCGGCTCGCAGAGCATCTCGATCTGCGCCTGGCCGTGGATGCACGTGATCGTGCGGACGAGGACGTGGTGGGCCTCGTAGTCGGTCGGCGGCCGCGTGTGGGCGGTGGCCGAGCCCTGGGTGCGCTCGCGCCACGGGCCGATGACGAGCGCGTCGCGGACGACGACCCAGCCGGTGGGCGTCATCCACGTGGTCTCGAGGATCATCGTGCCGGGCTCGTAGCGGCGCCCGGCCGGGACGCCCATCGCGCTCGGGCCGAGGCGGAAGCCGCCCGCGGACCGGTCGAGGATGGCGCCGAAGACGCTCGGCGAGTCGAAGCGCGGGGGGCAGAGCCACTCGATCGTCCCGTCAGGGGCCACCAGCGCGCCGGTGTGGCAGTCGCTCAGGTAGCCGTAGTCGGCGATCGGCGGGAACGCCGAGCGGACCGGCGTGCGCTCGACGAAGGGCGTGGTGTCGCGGACCTCTTGGCGGCCCGGGTCCATCGCGCCCGCGCGCGGCGGGTGGCCGTCGATCCCGGGCTCGGGCTCGACGGGGAGGGCTGCGAGGTCGACGTGCGGTTCCATGAGGTGGCTCTCAGATGATCGGCCGCGGGGGACAGAACCGCAGTCACGGACGAAGCCGCTCAGACTAGCGAGGCCGGGCGCCAGCACCCGTATGAGGGATGGACCCCACGAACCCTTAGGGGTGGGGGTTGCCCCACTGCGACACGCCTGCCGTCCTCATAGCCGCTGCCGGCGGCGACGGCGATGCTCGCCCCATGACCCCTTCCCCTGGTTCCCACTCCCCGTCGCTGGCGGCCCGCATCGGCCGCTGGAGCACCCGGCACCGCCGCTCGGCCATCGTCGGCTGGCTCGTGTTCGTCGTCCTGGCCGTGGTGGCCGGCGGCATGTCGGGCACCATCCACCCCAAGGACCAGACCGGCCACGGCGACTCGGCCAAGGCCGACAAGATCACCAACGACGCCTACCCCGACCGCCAGGGCGAGAGCGTCCTGATCCAGGGGCGCGATGGTGCACGCGCGTCGGTCAAGGATCCCGGCTTCCGCGCCGCGGTGGCCGACGTGGCCGCCTCGGTGGACCGCCAACCCGGCGTCATCGACGTCCGCTCCCCGTACGCCAAGGGCAACGCGAGCCAGATCTCGCGCGACGGCGCCTCGGCGCTCGTCACCTTCGACGTCGCCGGCGACAGCACGCTGGCCGGCAAGCGGATCGACGCGGTCGAGGCCGCGGTCAAGGGCGCGGCCGCGCGCCACCCGCAGCAGTTCGTCGGCGAGTTCGGCGCGGCCAGCGCCGACAAGGCGCTGAGCGCCGCGTTCGGCGACGACTTCAAGCAGGCCGGCCTCCTGTCGATCCCGGTCACGCTGCTCATCCTCGTGCTGACGTTCGGTGCTCTTGTCGCAGCGGGCATTCCGCTGCTGCTCGGCCTGACCGCCGTCGGCGCCACGCTCGGCCTGCTGGGCCCGATCAGCCATCTCGTGCCGCTGGACGAGTCGATCTCCGAGGTCGTGCTGCTCGTCGGCCTGGCCGTCGGCGTCGACTACACGCTGTTCTACCTGCGCCGCGAGCGTGAGGAGAAGGAGCGGGGCGCGTCACCGCAGGAAGCCGTGGCGATCGCCGCCGCGACCTCGGGCCGCGCGATCCTGATCTCCGGCCTCACCGTGATGGTCGCGATGGCGGGCATGATCCTCGCCGGCGACCCGACGTTCACCGCGCTGGGCATCGGCGCGATCCTCGTCGTCGCCGTTGCGATGATCGGGTCGGTCACGGTGATCCCGGCGCTGCTGTCGGGCTCGGGGAAGTGGCTCGAGCGCGGCCGCATCCCGTTCCTGGGCAAGCGCATGGCGGCCAACCGCGGCCGGGACATGACGCAGGGCGGCCGTGGCTGGAACGCGATCCTCAACCCGGTCCTGGGCCATCCGAAGGTCGCCGCCGGGCTCGCCACGGCGCTGCTGGTCGCGCTGGCCGTGCCGACGCTGCACCTGCACACCGCCAACAGCGGCACCGACGCGATCCCGCGCAACCTGCCGGTCATGAAGGTCTACGACAAGATGCAGGCCGCGTTCCCCGGCGGCGAGATCCCCGCCGAGGTCGTCGTCAAGGCCAAGGACGTCACGAGCCCGCGCATCACCGCCGCGGTCGCCAAGCTCGAGCGTGACGCGCAGGCGACCGGCAAGATCAAGGGCGCGGCCGACGTCACCGTCGCGCCGGGCAACCACGTGTTGCAGGTGAGCCTGCCGATCGTCGGCAACGGCACCGACGACGCGTCCAACGCGGCGCTGGCGAGCCTGCGCGACGACGTCGTGCCGGCGTTCGAGCAGCGCGCAGGAGTCAAGGCCTACGTGACGGGCATGACCGCCGGGTCCAAGGACTTCAACGACCTGATGGCGGCCCGCTGGCCGATCGTGTTCGGGTTCGTCCTGAGCTTGGCGTTCGTCCTGCTGCTGCTGACGTTCCGCTCGATCGTGATCCCGATCAAGGCCATCGTGTTGAACCTGCTGTCGGTCGGTGCCGCCTACGGCGTGCTGACGTGGGTCTTCCAGGACGGCCACGGCGAGAAGCTGCTCGGCTTCCAGTCCAACGGGTCGGTGACGAGCTGGCTGCCGATGTTCCTGTTCGTGATCCTGTTCGGGTTGTCGATGGACTACCACGTGTTCATCCTCAGCCGGATCCGCGAGGCGTTCGATCGCGGGATGGAGACCGAGGAGGCCGTGGCGCACGGCATCCGGACGACCGCCGGGACGGTGACGAGCGCCGCGCTGGTGATGGTCGCGGTGTTCTCGATCTTCGCGACGCTGAGCTACCTCGACTTCAAGATGATGGGCGTGGGGCTGGCGACGGCGATCCTGATCGATGCGACGATCGTCCGGGCGGTGCTCCTGCCCGCCACGATGAAGCTCCTGGGCGACTGGAACTGGTACCTGCCGCGCTGGCTGGAGTGGCTGCCGTCGATCGGCCACGAGGGCGCGGCAGCTCCGGTCGAGCCGGTCGCCGGCCTGCTGCCTGACGGCGAGGACGGCGTGGGCCGGCGTGCGCCCGAGCGGGTCGCCGCGTAGGAGCGTGGGTCCCTACCCCGCCGCGGGTTTCGCCCCCTGGGCGAACACCCGCAAGGGAACCTGGCCTCCTGGGCCAGCGTTCCCTAGGGCACCTCGGGGCGCGCCGCACCATCGCCGCCGGTCCGCAACCGCGGGCCGGCGGCGTCGTGCTGCGCGCGGCCGCCCCGGCGGGTCAGCGGTCGGCGTAGTCCTCGTCGGCCTGGTGGCGGGCGACGCCCTCGGGCGTAAGGGCCCACGAGCCGTCCGGGCGCTGCTCGGCGAGGC
>JAWVGD010000517.1:0-9341 GCA_033855515.1 Baekduia sp. | reverse complement strand
AGCTCGTCGCAGGCGAAGGCCAGCGCGGCGAGGACCGCCGGGTGGTCGGTGTCCAGCACGTTGCGGGTGACCTCGGCCACCGCCGCCGGCGACCACGCGCGTGCCGAGAGCGCGTCGAGCACCATGTCCTGGGCGGTGTCGAGGACGTTGGACGCGACGTCGGCGACGGCGTCGGGCGACCAGTCGCGGGCCGACAGCGCGTCGAGGACCATGTCCTGGGCGGCGTCGAGGCGATCGAGCGCCTCGCGTGCGCCCGACTCGATCAGCGCGAGCTCGTCCACGCCGCCGGCCGCGCCGATCGCGCGCCGCAGCGCCGGGACGTCGGCGTTGGGCAGGCGCATGATCGCGGCGACGAGGTTGCGCAGCGGCTCGCCGACGGGCTCGCCGCCCAAGACGTGCAGCCCGTCGCGCACCTGCAGGTCCTTGACCTCGCAGAGGTAGGTGTCGAGGTGCTCGACGACCGTCCCGATCGCGGCCTCGTCGGCGGGCGCCGCGCCGGGCTCCAGCCCCAGGTCGTGGTGGAGGTTGGCCTCCAGCAGCGCCTCCCAGATCCGGACGCCGAGCGCCGGCAGCTTGCTCGGGTCCAGCGCCTCCATGCGCGCGTATTCGTCGAGCAGGTCTTCGAGCGCGGCCAGCTCGTCGTGCGTCCCGGCGCGCGCCATCGGCGCGATCAGGTGGTCGACGATCGTCGCGTGCATGCGGCGCTTGGCCTGCACGCCCTCGCCGGGGTCGTTGACGACGAACGGGTAGACGACCGGCAGCGTGCCCAGGACGGCGTCGGGCGCGCAGGCGGCGCTCAACCCCACCGACTTGCCCGGCAGCCACTCCAGCGTGCCGTGCTTGCCGAGATGCACGAGCGCGTCGGCGCCCCACACGCGGTCCAGCCACCAGTAGGAGGCGAGGTAGTGATGGGAGGGCGCGAGCTCGGGGTCGTGGTAGATGGCGCTCGGGTCCTCGCCGTAGCCGCGCGGCGGCTGGATCGCGACGAAGACGCCGCCGAGGTCCAGCCCGGCGAGGACGAAGTCGTCGCCGTCGACCCACGCCGCGCCCGGCGGCGGGCCCCACGTGTCGATGACCGAGGCGCGCAGCACGTCGGGCAGCGCGTCGAACCACGCGCGGTACTGCGCGACCGGCAGGCGCGCCACCGCGGCGCCGAGCTGCGCGTCGGTCACGTGGTCGGGGTCGTAGCCCCCGGCGGCGATGAGGCCATGGATGAGCGCGTCGCCGTCGGCGGCGATCTCGTCGATGGCATAGCCGGCTCCGCGCAGCGCCTCCAACAGCGCGATGGCCGACGCCGGCGTGTCGAGCCCGACCGCGTTGCCGATGCGCGCGTGCTTGGTCGGGAAGCTCGAGAGCATCACCACCACCTTGCGCTGCGCCGGCGGCGTGGTCCTGAGCTTCGCGATCCGGACGGTGAGACCGGCCACCGCCGCGCAGCGCTCGGCGTCGGGCGCGTACAGCGAGACGCCGTCGAACTGCGCGTGGGGCTCCTTGAACGAGACGACGCCGCCGAGCAGGCGGCCGTCGAACTCCGGGATCGCGACCTGCATTGCGACGTCCATCGGGCTGAGGCCGCTCGGGCTCTCCTCCCACGCCGCGCGCGAGCGCGTCACGCACACGGCCTGCACGACCGGCACGCCGAGCGCCGCGAGCGCGTCGGCGCGCCACCCCGAGGCGGCGGTGGCGTCGGCGTCGGCGGCGGTCGAGCCGCCCGAGGCCAGCACGGTGACGATCAGCGCATCGACGCGGCCGTCCAACTCCTCCAACAACGCGACGCGCCCGGCGGCGTCGGGCCGCAGCGACTGCGCCCAGACGCACGTCGGAACGCCGCCGGCGTCGACGACGGCCTGCGCGAGCGCGTCGACGAACGCGGTGTTGCCGGCCGCCAGGTGCGAGCGGTAGAAGACGATGCCGACGCGCGGGCCGACCGCCTCGCCGCCGTCGACAGACGCCGGCGCCGGCTCGTAGGACCCGTGCGACGGCAGCTCGACGGGGTCGTCGAAGCCGTAGCCCTCCAGCAGGAACGTGTCGGCCAGGAAGCGGAGCAGGTTGGCGGCGTTGTCCACACCACCGTGGCGGAGGTACTCGAACGCGTGCGCCAGGGCCCCCGCGGGCGCGTGGCTCAGCTCGGCCAGCTCGGCGTCGGGCTGCGGCTCGCCGCCGAGCAGCAGAAGCGCGAAGCCGCTGCCGTCGGCGGCGGTGGCACGGCGGCGCAGCTCGTCGACCCCGTCCTCCCAGGTGCGGCGGCCGCCGAGCAGGCGCACGACGACGACGCGGGCACCGCGCAGGAGGTCGTCGAGCGACGCGAGGGCCGCCGGGTTGGCCACACGCACCTCGGGGAAGCCGTCGGGCAGCTCGCGCAGCGCGCGCGTCACCGCCAGCAGGTCGGTGTCGGCGTGGCTCAGGACGCGGAGCATGCGGCGGTCCTCTGGAGATCGAGGGTCGGAAGCCCGGCGGGAACCCCGCCGGCGAGGAGGTCGTCGAGCGCGTCGCGGTCGACGTGCTCGTCGATGAGGTCGCCGAGGACGTCGAGACGCCGCTCGCGCACGGTCGCGAACGGGACGTCGCCGGGCCGCCAGTCGCGCCGGCGCTGCGTCGCGACCCAGTCCAGCAGCGCCCGGCGCACCGCGTCGCCCTCCAGCAGCCCGTGCCAGCTCGTGCCCAGCACCGGGCCGCGGGCGCAGCCCTCGGGGGCGCCGTCGGCGCACGTGAGCAGCGGCGCCACGCCGTCGGCGGCCACGGGCTCGCCGTGGCGGATCTCGTAGCCGGTGGCCGGCGCGCCGCCGAGCCACGTCGCGACGCCCGCCCGGCGGCGGAGCGTCTTGGCGGCGGCGAAGACGGTGGTCACGGGCAGCAGCCCGAGGCCGTCGACGACGCCCGCGCGGCTCTCGACCTGGTCCTCGATGCGCTCGCCGAGCAGCTGATAGCCGCCGCAGATGCCGAGGATCGGGTCGCCGGCGGCGGCCCGGCGCGCCAGCGCGGCGTCGAGGCCGTCGCGACGCAGGCGCTCCAGGTCGGCGACCGTCGCCTTCGTCCCGGGCACCACGACGAGGTCGGCGCGCTCGACGTCGACCGCAGACCGCGTGTAGCGCACTCCCACGCCGGGCTCGGCGGCGAGCGCGTCGACGTCGGTGAAGTTCGACATCCAGCGCAGCCGCACGACGGCCACGTCGAGCGTGTCGCGGCCGACGGCCGGCGCGGGCGCCAGCGCCGGCGCCTCCAGCGCCAGCGAGTCCTCGGCGTCCAGCCAGAGGCCCTCGCGCCACGGGAGCACCCCGAGCGCGCGGCGCCCGGTCAACGCCTCCAACATCTCCAGGCCGGGCGCCAGCACGCTGCTGTCGCCGCGGAACTTGTTGATGAGGAACGCGGCGACGTGCCGCTGATCCTCGGCGTCGAGGACGGCCAGCGTCCCGACCAGCGACGCGAACACGCCCCCGCGGTCGATGTCGCCGACCAGGAGGACGGGCAGACCCGCGGCGCGCGCCAGGCCCATGTTCGCCAGGTCGCGCTCGCGGAGGTTGATCTCGGCGGGCGAGCCGGCGCCCTCGCAGATGACCGCCTCGAAGCGCGCGCGGAGGTCGCTCAGCGCGTCGAGCACCGGCGCCTGCAGCTGCGCCTTCAGCTCCTGGTAGGAGCGGGCGGTCGCGTCGGCGAACGGCTTGCCCATCACCAGGACCTGCGACGACGTCTCCCCCGCGGGCTTGATCAAGACGGGGTTCATGGCCGCCTCCGGCTCGATGCCGCACGCAGCCGCCTGCATCGCCTGGGCGCGCCCGATCTCCGCCCCGCTCGCGGTCACCGCCGAGTTGTTGGCCATGTTCTGGGCCTTGAACGGCGCGACCCGCACGCCCCGGCGCGCGAGCGACCGGCAGATCCCCGCGGTGACGAGCGACTTGCCGGCGTCCGACGCCGTGCCGCACACCAGCAGCGCGCCGCGCTGCGGCGACTGGCTGCGCCCGCGCTGAGCGCCACCGGCCTTCACCGCCGCTTCGCCGCTCATGCCGCCCACGCCCCGGCCAGCGCGACGAGCGTCGCGACCTCGACGAGCTTGCCGGTCGCGCCGAGCGTGTCGCCCGTGCGGCCGCCGAAGACGCGCTCCTGGACGGCGAGCGCGCCCGCGAGGACCACCGCCGCGACGCCGAGCGCCAGCGCACCGCCGCGCCAGCCGCACGCCACGAGGACCCCGACAACGCCGAGGCCGAGCGCCGCGGCGGCCGCCGTCGCCGGCACCGCGAGGCTCCGGCCGAGCCCACCGTCGGCACGGGCGTGGCCCAGCCGCGCGGCCGCGACGACCATCGCGACCCGCGCCAGCACGTGCGCGGCGACGAGCGCGCGTGCCGCGTGCCCGGCGTCGAGGCCGGCGAGCGCGAACCCGGCGAGCAGCAGCGCGCAGGCCAGCGCCAGCGCGCCGTGGGCGCCCACCGCCGAGTCGTTCATCGCCGCGAGTCGCCGCTCGCGCGTTCCGTGGACGCCGAGGCCGTCGGCCGTGTCGGCCAGGCCGTCCTCGTGCAGGCCGCGCGTGAGGACGATCGCGGTGACCAGCGCCAGCGCGCCGGCGAGCCCCGGCGACAGCGCCTGCTGGGCCAGCGCGTCGACGCCCGCCGCGGCGCCGCCCACCAGCGCGCCGACGACGGGGAACCACACCGCCGCGCGCGACAGCCACGCCTCGCCGAGCGCCTCGGCGCCGGCGATCCGGCCCGCGGGGACGATCGTCAGGAAGCCCACGGCCAGCCGCGGTCCGGTGGTCACGAGGCGCGCTCCGCCGGGACCGCGGGCAGCGGTGCGGCCGGTGGTGGCTGCGGCCGCGGGTCGCGGAAGAGCGCCGGCTCCCAGTTGATCCGGGCCACCCGCCAGCGCGTGCCGCGCCGCAGCAGCTCGGTCACCGAGGTCGGCGCGACGTCGATCGTCCAGAACGCCTCGGCGGGCACGCGCAGCCCGCAGACCACCGCCGCGCGGATGACCGACGGATGCGTGACGACCGTCCGCGTGCCCTCGCCGTCCAGCGCGTCGAGCCACACGCGCACGCGGCCGAGCACGTCCTTCAGGCACTCGCCGCCGTGCGGCGCGGCCGCCGGATCCGCGCGCCAGGCCACCACCGCCTCGGGCTCCGCGGCCTCGACCTCCGCCAGCGAGCGCCCGCGCCACGCGCCGAAGTCCCAGTCGGCGACGGCAGGGTCGACCACCGCCTGCCCGGCCAGCCCGAGCGCCGCCGCGGTCTCGGCCGCGCAGCGCGCGTCGCTGCGCAGGACGGCACGCGCCTTGGGCAGGTGCGGCCGCAGGTCGGCAACGCGGCGCGCGGCGCCGTCGAGCAGCGGCCCGTCGCCGCCGAACACGGCACGCCGCGTGGCGGTGGTCGCCGCGTGGCAGATGAGGTGGACCCGGAGGCTCACGCCACGCGGCGCGAACGGGGTGCTGCAGGGTCAGCCAACGGAGGAGCCTCCTCGGGATATCCGCGTCCCGACGTAAAAGGGGTGTGCGCGATGGCCGGGTGAAGTTCCTGGCTTGCCGGAGTGGCGTCCCGTGGGACGACCTCCGGTCACAGTGGCGCGACCGCGTCGGATTCTCACCGACTTCCCGCTCCATCGCTCTTGCCGGCCGGACAGTACACGGCGACGCGGCACCCTGCAATCCGCCGCGCGAAGGCGCCGTTTGACAAGGTGCCGGAGGTGAGCGAGCGCTATCCGCAGCGGGCCTGGGCCCTTCCCGACGACGCGACCGAGGTGCTGCTGGTGCGCCACGGCGCGTCGCAGGACGCGGTCCCCGGTGAGCCTTTCGAAATGGTGGAGGGTCACGCTGACCCGCCGCTGTCGCCCATCGGTCGCGAGCAGGCGCAGGCCGTCGGCGCGCGCCTCGCCGCCGCGCCGCCGGACGCGCTCTTCGTCACGTCGCTGCGGCGGACCGCGCAGACCGCCGAGCCGCTCGTCGCGGCGACCGGGCTGCAGCCGACGGTGATCCCGGAGCTCAGCGAGGTGCGCCTCGGCGAGTGGGAGGGCGGCGAGCTGCGCATCCGCACGGCCAAGGGCGACCCACTGGTCGGGCGGATCTTCGCCGAGCAGCGCTGGGACGTCATCCCCGGCGCCGAGCCGATGACCGACTTCGAGGCGCGCACCCGCGCCGGCCTGCAGCGTGTGGTGGAGCTCACCGGCCCGGGCCGCGTCGCCGCGGCGGTCGTCCACGGCGGCGTCATCGGCGAGCTGACCCGGCAGGCCACCGGCGCGCCACGCCTGGCCTTCGTCCACGCGGAGAACACCTCGATCACCCGGCTCGTCGTCTTCGGCGATGGCCGCTGGCTGCTGCGCAGCTTCAACGACACCGCGCACCTTCTGGAGCCGGCGCGCGATACTTGGCCGGCATGACGGCTGCCCACCCCGCCCGGCACCTGCTCCGCGCGAAGGACCTCATCGACGCCCGCTACCGCGAGGCGCTGGACATCGAGGCGATCGCGGCCGCCGCGCACCTGTCGCGGGCGCACTTCATCCGCCAGTTCCGCGTGACGTTCGGCGAGACGCCGCACCAGTACCTGCTGACGCGGCGGCTGGAGCGGGCGGCCGCGCTGCTGCGCTTCACCGACCACTCGGTCGCCGAGATCTGCTTCGAGGTCGGCCTGCGCAGCGTCGGGTCGTTCACCACGAGCTTCGGTCGCGCCTACGGGCGGACGCCGACGGCCTACCGGGCCGCGTTCCCCCCGGCGCACGACCACGCCCGCGTACCGACCTGCGTGCTGCGGGCCTGGGGCCGGCCACGGTCGAGCACTTCTCGAGAAGACGCCCAGGCCTCCTCCGGCTAGCGTCGGCGGCGACCCGTAGACCACCCCGGAGGAAACCATGTTGCAGCACATCAGCCACGTCCAGCTATGGGTCCGCGACCAGGAGGAGGCGCTGGACTTCTACATCAACAAGGTCGGCCTCGAGCTGCGCTCCGACGTCCAGCCGCCCGGCATGAACGGCTTCCGCTTCATCTCGGCCGGCCCGCCACTGCAGCCCCAGGTGCAGTTCTTCTTCGTCCACCCCGGCCCGCCGGTCATCGACGGCGAGCCGCTGGAGCGCCTCCTCGAGCTCATCGCCCAGGGCGCGATGCCCGCGACGTACTTCGAGGTCGAGGACTGCCAGGTGACCTACGACGAGCTCGCCGCCCGCGGGGTCGAGTTCCAGGAGGAGCCGGCGCAGCGGCCGTGGGGCATCGACGCCGGCTTCCGCGACCCGTCCGGCAACAACTTCCGGATCGTGCAGTCGATGCCGATCGACTTCTCCATCTCGGCCTGACACCACTCGTGGGTCGGCGCGCCGTCCCCGCGGCGCCACAGCCCCAGCGGGTTGCCGTACCGCCTTGATGCTTGCCCTCGTGCGAGCTACGCTGCCACTGGTTTGGCTACAGGACCAATTCTGGAGACCACCTCCGCGCGTCCCGCCGTGCGTCAGCGCTACGAGCAGATCGCCGACCGGCTCGTGGGCGAGCTGCGCCGCGGCGTGCTGCGCCCCGGCATGCGCCTGCCGGGCGAGCGCGACCTGGCCCAGCGACTCGGCGTCGGGCGCGCGTCGGTCCGCGAGGCGCTCGGCGCCCTGCAGGTCCGGGGTCTGCTGGAGACGCGCCCGGGCGCGGGCTCCTTCGTCACCGCCGACGCGCTCGAGCGCCTGGCGGGCGCCGACGCGCTGCCCGGCGGCCTCGACCTCCCGGCCGACGCCGGCCCCGCCGCGCTGCTGGAGGCCCGCCGGATCCTCGAGCCGGAGATCGCCGCGCTCGCCGCCGGCCGTGGGGGCGCCGATGCGGAGACCGACGCGCTGCTCGACGTCATGGCCTCCTCCGCCGATCCCTCCGATCCCGAGCAGCGCCGCCGCTGGAGCGACGCCGACCGCGACTTCCACCGCCGCCTGGCCGTCACGACGGCCAACCCCGTGCTGCTCACGATCGCCGATCACTTCGCCGCGCTGATGGACCAGCCGCTGTGGCAGCAGCTGCGCGACGAGTCGATCGCCGTCCCGGGTCGCACGACCCTGCAGCTCGCCGAACACCGACTCATCGCCGCGGCCGTCGCCGAGGGCGATCCCGGCGCCGCGCGGCAGCACGCCGCCCAGCACATCGACCGCGCGCGCCGCTACATGGCGCTCGACTGACCACTTCAGGAGGCTCAGGCCCCATGCTCTTCCCAGGCATCATCCCCGCGGCGATCACGCCGTTCACCGCCGACGACGCGGTGGACGTCCCCGCGCTGCGCACCAACCTGGAGGCCTTGCTGAGCGGCGGCGTCACGGGCCTCGTCGCGACGGGCACCATGGGCGAGGCCGGCCAGCTCGCCGACGCCGAGCGCCGCACCGTCGTCGAGACCTGCGTCGCGGTCGCCGGTGGCACGATCCCGGTGATCGTCGGCGTCTCGGCCGGCTCGACCGCCGCGGCGTGCCGCAACGCCGCCGCCGCACGCGAGGCGGGCGCTGCCGCCGTCATGTGCCTGCCGCCCCTGAACTACAAGGGCACGCTGGGCGAGTTCGTCGCGTTCTACGCGGCCGTCGGCGAGGCCGGCGGGCTCCCCATCATGGCCTACAACAATCCGGAGGCCAGCGGCATCGACCTGACCCCGGCGGTCATCGCCGAGATCGGCGCGGCGGTGGACGCCGTCGTCGCGGTCAAGGAGTGCTCGGGCGACGCGCGGCGGATCGCGGCGCTCGTCAACGACACCGACCTGGAGGTCCTGGTCGGCGGCGACGACTGGGCGCTGGAGGGCTTCGCCACCGGCGCCACCGGCTGGGTCTCGGGCGTCGCGAACGTCGCGCCCGCCGAGTGCGTCGAGCTGCACGCCCACGTCGCCGCCGGGCGCCTGGCCGAGGCACGGGAGATCTACCGCCGGCTGCTGCCGCTCGCGCGCCTGGACATGACGCCCAAGCTCGTGCAGTACTTCAAGGGGTCGATGGACGCCGTCGGCCTGCGCGGGGGCTCGACGCGCCCGCCGCGGCTGCCACTCGAGGAGGCCGAGCGGGAGGTGCTGCACGCGGCGGTCGCGGCGCTCCGCGCGCCCGTGGCGGCATGAGGGCCGCGCGCTACTTCGCGGCCGTCGACTCCCACACCGAGGGGATGCCGACGCGGGTGATCACCGGCGGCGTTCCGGTGATCCCCGGCGCGACGATGCTGGAGCGCAAGCTCTATTTCGAGGAGCACCTCGACCACATCCGCCGGCTGCTGATGCACGAGCCGCGCGGGCACAGCGCGATGTCCGGCGCGATCCTGCAGCCGCCGACCCGCCCCGACGCCGACTGGGGCGTCCTGTTCATCGAGGTGTCGGGCTGCCTTCCGATGTGCGGGCACGGGACCATCGGCGTCGCGACGGTCCTGGTGGAGACCGGGATGGTCGC
>JAWVGD010000516.1:0-8217 GCA_033855515.1 Baekduia sp. | reverse complement strand
GTGCGGCGGCTGAGCACCTGGATGACGCGGCGGATCTCGTCGTCGCGGCCGATGACCGGGTCGAGCTCGCCGCGCTCGGCGCGCTCGGTCAGGTCGACGCCGAACTTCTCGAGCGCCTGGATCTTGTCCTCCGGCGACTGGTCGGTGACGCGATGGGCGCCGCGGACCTCGTCGACGGCCTTGCGCAGCTGCTCCTTGGAGACGCCGGCGCCGCGCAGCAGGTCGCCCGCGCGCCCGCCGAAGCCGGCGAGGGACAGCAGGAGGTGCTCGGTGGAGATGTACTCGTCGCCGAGCTCGCGCATCTCGACCTCCGCGGCGCGCAGCACGCCGAGCAGCTCCGGCGCGGTGGCCGGCTCCTCGGCGTTGGCCAGCGTGGGGAGCTGGTCGAGCTGCGCGTCGACCTCGAGCCGCAGCGCGGGCCCGGCCACGCCGAGCTTGCGCAGGACGCCCGGGACGACCGAGTCGTCCTGGCCGAGCAGGATCGCGAGGAGGTGCTCCGGCACGACCTGCGCGTGCTTGCGGGCGGCGGCAAGGGCGATCGCGGCCTGGAGGGCCTCGGAGGACTTGATGGTGAAGCGGTCGGCGTTCAAGGTGCTTGGCTCTCCTGATCCGGCGGGGTCAACGGCGACAGATCTCAGTCCGTCTGACTCAGATTCTAACACCCTGAGTCGGCGCGTCAACCGGCCCGCCGCCGGGTATCGACGGGCTATGACCGAGGATCAGGAACGCGTCCCCGAGGCTCCGGGCCAGGCCACCGGCACGGGCGGCGAGAACAGCGCGCCGCCCGAGGACCCGAGCCACGAGGGCGCCCCGCACGACCAGGGCGCGGAGGAGCCGCTGGGCCCCGCGACGCCCGACGCCGAGACCGACCTCGGCGACACGCCCGAGGCCCACGACGAGATCGTGCCCGAGGACCTGCCGAAGGACCACCCGGGCCGCCGGGCGGCCGAGCGCCAGGCCGCCGAGGGCGACGGGACGGTGCGGGGGAACACCTGAGGGACGGCTCGGGTCCCTCGCTGCGTGTTGTGTTGCGGTCCGGGGCGCGTTCACGGGCCTATGACCCGTCAACGCGCCCGGCGGACGACAGCCGGCGCCCGCACGTCCCGCAAACCTCCCGGTCATTGCCGACGATCCATCGCCCCGAGCCCGCCCGTCTCCCCCCGGGCCTTCGCCGCCGCCACCTGCTCGATGAGCTCCTCGTCGCCGAGCCGCCCGCTCGCGCCGCCGACGCGCGGGGCCAGCGCCGCGGCGATCCGCCGCGCGAGGTCGCCGCGGACCGCGGCCGGCAGGTCGGCGCGGCGGTCCAGGAAGCCGCGGACCGCGGCGAGGTCCTCGGCGCTGACGGCGCTGACGTCCAGCACGCCGTCGGGCCGGACCGTGCGACGCACGGGCGAGAGGTCGCCCACGCCGGGTGGCAGCGCGAAGCCGCCGAAGGTCGGGGCCGCCTGGGCCGCGGCCGGCGCCGGCGCCGCCACGACGCCGACGGCCTCCCTGCGGCGCGGCTCGCGGACGACGATCGTCGCGGCGGCGAGGTCGCCAAGGCGCTGGTTGCGCCGGGTCACCAGGATGGACACCATCGCCGGGAGGTAGCTCAGCGGCAGGCCGTCGACGAGCCGCACGACGTTGCGGATCGCGCTGGAGAGCAGGTCGACGGGACGGCCGTCGTCGCGCAGGACCCGCAGGCCCGTCCAGCGCTTGCCGGGCGTCTGGCCCGCGGCGAGGACCTCGAACGCGACGTCGTAGCCGAAGTACACCAAGAACCCCAGGACCGAGGCCAGCGCCGGGCCGAGGTCGCCGAGCAGCGAGGCGACGAGCCAGACGGCGATGGCCAGGACGATCTTGAACAACAAGTCGATCAGCGTCGCGGCGAAGCGGGAGCCGACGCCGGCGAGCACGAGATCGACCGAGATGCCCTCGGGCGTGGCGATGCGCAGCCGGTCCTGGTAGTCCTGCATCCGTGCCGCACGGTACCCGTCAGGCCCGCGCATGACCCTTGACCACTTCGAACGCGAGCGGGCTGACGGGTGGCAGCGGCTCGAGGCGGCGCTGGCGACCGCGCGCGGCAAGCCCGAGCGCCTGGGCGCCGCGGGCGTGCTGGAGCTCGGCGGGCTCTACCGCGCGGCGGCGGCCGACCTGGCCACCGCCCGGCGGCTGTTTCCCGGCGATCCGCTGACCCGGCGCCTGGAGGCGCTGGTCGTGCGCGCGCGGCAGGTCGTCTACGCGGACGTCGGCCGGCGCCGCTCGCCGGGCGCGTTCTTCGCGCGCGACTACTGGCGGCTGGTCTCCGAGCGCCGGACCGCGCTGGTGATCGCCGCCGCCCTGTTCCTCGGCGCCACGGTCGCCGCGCTCGTCTGGGGCATCCTCGACCCCGACGCCGCCGCGGGCGTCGTGCCCGGCGCCTTCATCGACGGCGCCGACCCGCCGCGCGGCGACCGCGGGCTGAGCACCGCGCAGTCGGCCGCGTTCTCGAGCCAGATCTTCACCAACAACATCCAGGTGACGTTCCTGGCGTTCGCGGCGGGCCTGCTGTTCGCGGTCGGCGGCGCGGTGCTGCTGATCTACAACGGCGTGATCTTCGGGTCGGTCCTCGGCGTCGCGGCGGCCAACGGGAACCTCGACCAGATCCTGCGCCTCGTCGTCGCCCACGGCGTCCTGGAGCTCTCGTGCATCGTCGTGGCGGGGGCCGCGGGCCTGCGCATGGGCTGGGCGCTCGTGGACCCGGGGCCGCTGACCCGCAAGGCCGCGCTGGCGACCCAGGCGCGCCCGGCGATGGCCGTGGTGCTCGGCACCGCGCCGTGGCTGGTGGTGGCGGGGCTGACCGAGGGCTACGTGTCGCCCGCGGGCTGGGGCGGCGCGGGCCCCTACGTCGTCGGCTTCGGCCTGGGCGGCGCGTATTGGGGACTGCTCCTCTGGCGCGGCCGGCGCCGGCGAGTGGCCGGGCGCGCTGCCCACTAGAGCCGCCGGCGGGACTTCGCGCGCAGGTAGGCGTGCACGCAGGCGGCGCCGAGCGCGCCCGGGTCGGCCTCGAGGACCTGGGCGCCCGCGCCGCGGACCAGCGCGGCGGCCCGCGAGCGGGCGGCCAGGAGGTCGGTGGCGGCCGCGGCGGCGTAGGGGTCGGCGCCGGAGGCGAGAGCCTCGATGTCGGGGTCGCGCGCCGAGCCCACGAGGACCGCGTGGCGGCGGGTCAGGACCGGGACCGCCCCGACGAGCGCCCGGGCGGCCGCCTCGTCCAGCAGATCGGTGAGGACGACCACCAGGGCCCGCTTGCCGCCGCCGGCGATCCGGAACGCCAGCGCGTAGTCGGCGTCGCGGTCGCCTGGCTCGAGGTCGTAGACCGCGCGGATGACGTCGGCGCCCGTGCCGCGCCCCGGACGGATCCGCCGCCGGACGGCGTCGTCGAACGCCAGCGCCCCGCAGCGGTCGCCGAGCTCGTCGGCGACGAGGGCCAGCGCGGTCGCGGCGTCCAGCGCCTCGTCCAGCCGGGTGCCGTCGGCCAGCGGCGCGGCCATCAGCCGGCCGGTGTCGAGCACGAGCACGATCTCCTGATCCTGCTCGACGCGGTGCTGGTTGCTCATCGGGCGGCCGATGCGGGCCGTCGCGCGCCAGTTGACCTGGCGGATGTCGTCGTCGGGCAGGTAGTCGCGGACGCGCTCGAACTCGGTCCCGAGGCCGACCGGCCCGCGCGTGCGGACGCCCGGGTCGCGGAAGCGCCCCTCGCGAACCGCCAGCGCGAGGCGGCGGGCGCTCGGCAGGTCCGGGAAGACGGTCAGCTCCAGCGCGTCGCCGGCGCGGTGCTGCCAGGCGCCGAGGCCGAGCGGACCGCGGGCGCGCACCGCGACGGCCGGCAGCAGGTGGCGGCCGCGGCGCCGCGGCGTGAGCGTCGCCTCCAGCGCGCCGTCGCCCTCCTGGTGGTCGAGCGCGAGGTCCGGCACCAGCGGCTGACGGACGCGGACCGAGCCGCGGCGGCGCTCCCCGTCGTCGCGCAACGCCACCGTCAGCGGCACGCCGGCGCCGCGCGCGAGCACGGCGGCCACCGTACGCGTCGCCGTGGGCGCCCGGCGCGCCGCCAGCGCGTCGGCGACCGTCAGCCCCGCCACGATCGCCAGCGCGGCCGCCGCGACCGCGCCGGGGACGACGAGCGCGGCGAGGGCGATCGCGATCAGGACCAGCGCGGTGCGGGGCGTCGGCGTCACCGCGGGACCGGCACCGCCGCCAGCGCCGCGGCGACCGCGTCGCCGGCGGTGAAGCGATCCAGCTCGGCCTCGGGGGCCAGCACCAGGCGATGGGCCAGGACCGGGCGCGCCATCCGGACGACGTCGTCGGGCGTGACGAAGTCGCGGCCGTCCAGCAGCGCGGCGGCCCGTCCGGCGGCCAGGAGGTGGACTGCCGCGCGCGGGCTGGCGCCGAGCGTCACGCCGGGCAGCTCCCGCGTGCGGCGGCAGATGGCGACGACGAACGCCTCGACCTCGGCGGCGGCGCGCACGCCGTCGACCGCGGCGCGAGCGGCCAGGAGGTCGCCTGCGCCCGCGACGGCGCGGACCTCGTCGAGCGCCGCCGGCGCCAGGCCGCGGCGCGCCAGGCCCAGGAGCGCGACCTCGTCGACCTCACTCGGGTACTCGATCACGGCGCGGAACAGGAACCGGTCCAGCTGTGCCTCGGGCAGCGGGTAGGTCCCCTCGTACTCCACCGGGTTCTGCGTGGCGACGACGACGAACGGGTCCGGGAGCGCGTGGCGCTCGCCGTCGACGGTGACGTGCGCCTCCTCCATGGCCTCCAACAACGCCGCCTGCGTCTTGGGCGGCGTGCGGTTGATCTCGTCGGCCAGCACGACCGAGGCGAAGATCGGCCCCGGGCGGAAGACGAGGTCGCCGTCGCGGCGCAGGGCGACCGTGCCGGTGACGTCGGAGGGCAGCATGTCGGGGGTGAACTGGATGCGGCGGAAGCTCGTGTCCACCGCGGCGGCGAAGGCGCGCGCCAGCAGCGTCTTGGCGGTGCCGGGCGGTCCTTCCAGCAGGACGTGGCCGCCGAGCGCTGCGGCGGAGAGCAGCAGCTCGAGGGCCTCGTCCTGGCCGACGACGGCGCGCCGCACCTCGGCGGCCACCCGATCGTGCAAGTCCTTCATGAAGTCTCCGTGGTCGTCGTGGTCGAGCCGGGGTGCGTCAGCAGGGCGTCGTGATCGCGCGTCCGCGCCAGGGCGGCGGCGAGCGCCTCCACGTGCACGCGGCGCGGCGGCGGCAGCTCGCGGGCCTGGGCCTCGGGCGGCCCGAGGCGGCGGCCGCGGGCGACGAGGAACACGAGCGCGGCGAGGGCCAGCAGCCACAGGCAGGTGCGCACGCGTCCCGGCAGCGCGCCGAGACCGCGCGCCTGGTGGTAGCCGTGGATCGTCTCGAGGAAGGCCACGCGCCGCGACGGCGGCCCGGCGAGCGCCAGCGCCAGCGCGGCGTGGTCGCCCGATGCCAGCGCGCGGTTGGTCAGCGGCGCGGGATCGGCGAGCAGGACGGCCGCCCCGCGCCCGACCGCGCGGGTCTCGGCCCGCGCCCCGCGGGGCGCCGGCCCGGCCAGCTCGTCGACGGCGGGCGTGCCGACCAGGACCGCCCGCCCGCCGCCGCGCAGGAACGCCGTCAGCGCCGCGCGCTCGGCACGGGGCAGGCGCCGGCCGTCCACGAGCACCACGGTCTCGCCGGCCGCCGGGCGCCGCCGGGACAGCGGCACGCGGATGCGGCGCACGTCGTGCCCGGCCCGCTGCAAGAGCGTCGCCCAGGCGGCCACGCCGTCCGGGGTCGTCGCGTACGAGGACGACGGCGGCCCGCTCGGGCGCTCCGGCGCGCGCCCGAGCAGCACGGCGCCGAGCACGACGACGGCGCCGGTCGCCAGCGCGAGCCACAGGCCGCGCGTCATCGGCGGCGGGCCTCGCCCACGACCGCCGGCCACTGGTCGCGCGCCGCGGCGGCATCGGCGTCCTCGGCGTGGCGGCCGCCGTAGGCGACGGCGTCGTGGGTCCGGGCCAGGGCGTCGTAGCGCGGCGAGCGCAGGCGCCGGCCGATCTCGCCGGTGGTCAGCGAGGGATGCAGCGCGATCGCGTCGGCGCGATCGAGGCGCAGGAGACCCGCGGCGAAGCGCAGCCGCACCGCGGCGTCGAGGTCGCCCGCGCGCTCGGCGTCGGCGGCGCGGCGCTCCAGCTCGTCGGGCCCGAGGTCCGCCGCCCCGGCCGCGACGCTCGCGGCACCACCGGTCCCCAGACCCGCCCGGCGCCGGCGCCGCGCGATCAGCGACCCCACGACCCACGCCGTCGCGGCGGCCACCACGGCCAGCAGCAGGTAGCCGCTCACCGCGCCCCCGGGCAGCGCGCCGGTCAGCGCCTCCAGCCAGTCGCCGAGCCGCACGAAGAGCCCGTGCAGCAGCCCTTCCCCGTGATGGCCGTCGTGGAAGCGGTCCTCGGCCAGGATGTCGCGCGCCTGGGCCCGGGCCGGGCCGCCGAGCGCCCGCCGGGCCGACCCGTCCCCGCTCGCCGCGCGCGCGGCGAGGTCGCGGAGGGCCGCGTCGGTCACTCGTCCGGCGACGGCGGCCGTTGCGGCTGAGGCGCCACCGGCGGCGCCCATCCGCCCGAGGGCGGCGGCTCCGGCGACGTGGCCGGACGGGCCGGCGGCGACGCGGCGACCGGGTTGCCGAAGGCGTCGCGCGGCCCGCCCGCCCCGCTCGCGTGGCCCCGCTCGGGCGCCGGCGCGGGACCTGCCGCCGGCGCGCCGCCCATGCGCTCGGCCAGGAGCGCGAGGTCGAAGCCCTCCTTGCGCACGCGCAGGTCGAAGTACACCAACGTGATCACCGCGGCCAGGAACGGCGTGGTCAGCAGCGTCACGATCAGGCTGCCGAGGTTGCTCAGCAGCAGCGCGCCGAACGACGTGTCGTCGACGGCCAACAGCGGCACCGCCACGATCACCGAGCTCGCCACCGCCGTCACGACGAGGACCAGGATGTAGGCCACGGCGACCCGCCCGAACGTCGCCCACCAGTGGTCCTTGACCAGCGCGAAGGAGCGCTTCAGCGCCGCGACGCCGCGGACGTCCTCGACGAGCAGGACGGGGTAGGTGACCGACCACGCGACCGCCAGCCAGATCGCCGGGATGACGAACGCCAGGAAGCCCAGGATGAGCCCCAGGCCGAGCAGGAGCGTCAGCCACAGCATCGGGCCGAGCCGGCCCATGGCGTACTGCAGCGACGCGCGGGCGCTGGTCGGGCGCTCGAGGTAGGTATCGGCGATCGCGCGGTAGCAGGCGACCGTGCCGAGCAGGTTGCCGAGGATCGCCAGCACGAAGATCACGAGCTGACCGGCGACGTAGGCGCCCTGGTCGCTGTAGGTCGTCTTCGACGAGCCGCCCGTCGAGAACGACGAGCCGGCCTGGTAGACGTCGGTCGTCGATGCGGTGACGAGCACCTGCAGGATCTGGAGCGGGAGGGCGACGACGAGCATCACCGCCGCCAGCGTGCGCCAGCGCGCACGCACGATCTTGATGCTGGCGTCGAGCGTCTCCCCCAGGTTCAGCGGCCTCATCGGCCTGGGAACCTACCCCGCCGCGCACGCGGGCGAGCCGCCGGCCCGGTCGGCCCGGGCGCCGGCTCAGCCTGCGCGGCCGCCGGGCCCGTCCTCGCGCTCGACGCGGATGCGGTGCGGGCCGGCGGGCACCAGGGGCGCGGGTGCGGGCGGTGCCGCGGGCGTGGCGGGCGCCGGCGTCGCCGGCCGGGCCGGCACGATGTCACGCGTGTGCTTGAGCGGCACGAGCTCGCCGCCGCGCAGCTCGCGCGTGACCGCCGCGATCTGCGCGTGCATCTCGACCTGGAGCTCCTCGGTCCGGCGCTCCAGCGCCTCGACCCGGCGCCGCGACCGCTCGAGCTCCTGCTCCATGCGCAGCACGTGCTCGACGCCGGCGAGGTTCAGGCCCAGCTCGTTGGTCATCTCCTGGATGCGCCGCAGACGCTCGACGTCCTCGTGCGAGTACAGGCGCGTGCCCTTGGGTGAGCGCTTGGGCTCGATCAGGCCGCGCTGCTCGTACATGCGCAGCGTCTGGGGATGCATCTCGGCCAGCTCGGCGGCCACCGAGATCATGAACACGCCGCGGTCGGAGCTGACCGTCACGGTCGTGCGGGTGGTGCGTCTCATGAGAACAACCTCGCTCTCGGATCTCCGTCCATGACCTCGGACAGCTTCTCGACCGCCTCGGA
>JAWVGD010000515.1:0-2507 GCA_033855515.1 Baekduia sp. | reverse complement strand
GCCTGCGCCACCCCGAGCGCGTGCGCTCGATCGCCGCGCTCTGCCCCGCCGTCGCGTTCGTCAAGCGCGACTTCCATCCGCTCGTGCGCCTCCTGCGCCCCGAGCTCGGGCTGCTGCCGCACAAGCTGCGGCGTGGCGTGGTCGAGCGGCAGCTGTGGAGCATGTTCTGCGACCCCGACGCGCTGGACCCCAGCCTCGCCGATGTCGTCGTCGACGAGTTCCAGCGGACGTACGGCAGCGCCGGCGCGCGCGTCGCGTTCTACGCCTCGGCGCGCAACATCTACCTCGACCGGCCCTTCGGCCGCAACGGCTTCTATCCGCGGCTGGCCGACCTGGAGCCGCCCGCGCTGTTCGTCTGGGGCACGCACGACAAGCTCATCCCGCCGGGCTTTCGCCGGTACGTCGCCGAGGCGCTCCCCCACGCCGAACAGGTCGTGCTGCAGGACTGCGGACACGTGCCGCAGGTCGAGCGGCCCGAGCAGACCGCCGGCATGCTGCGGCGCCTGTTCGACCGCACCGAGGCGCGCGGCGCGCGCCGCGTAACCGCGCTGTCCTCGCGCGCGGCCTAGCCGGGGTCCGGCGCGGTGGCCGCCGAGTACGATCCGCCGATGGCCGTCGCGCCGCCGAGCACCGCGGACACGGGCAATCTGCTCGGGCGCGCGCTGCGCGGCCTCGCCGGCCAGATCCAGCGGCGGGTCCCGGTCGCCGACCTCGACGAGCGCGACCCCGACTACATCCGCGAGACGCTGCCGCGCATGTGGCTGCTGGCCAGCCTGTACTTCCGCGGCGAGGTCCGGGGCCTGGGCAACATCCCCGACGACGGCCCCGTCCTGCTCGTCGGCAACCACTCCGGCGGCAACCTCACGCCCGACACCACCGTCTTCTCGCTCGCGTTCCACGCGTACTTCGGCGTCGAGCGCCGCTTCCACCAGCTGGCCCACAACCTCGTGCTCTCGATGCCGGGCCTGGGCTTCCTGCGCAAGTACGGGACGGTCGCGGCATCCCAGGAGAACGCGCGCGCCGCGCTGCGCAGCGGCGCCGCCGTCCTGGTCTACCCCGGCGGCGACCGTGAGGTCCACCGGCCGTCGTGGCAGAGCGGGCGCGTGGACTTCGGCGGTCGCAAGGGCTACGTCCGCCTGGCGTTGGACGAGGACGTCTCGATCGTGCCGGTCGTGGCGATCGGCGGCCAGGAGACCGCGCTCTTCCTGTCGCAGGGCGAGTGGCTCAGTCGCTTCCTGCGCCTGGATCGCCTGCTTCGCCTGAAGGTCCTGCCGATCTCGCTCGCGCCGCCGTGGGGCCTGAACATCGGCGACTTCGCCGGCCACCTGCCCCTGCCGGCCAAGATCACCGTCGAGGTGCTGCCGCCGATCCACCTGCGCCAGGAGTTCGGCCCCGAGCCCGACGTCGACGAGGTCCATGCGCACGTGGTGCGGCTCATGCAGGAGACCCTCGACGCGCTGGCCGCCGAGCGGCGCTTCCCGGTGCTCGGATGAGGGTCGGCGCGAGCATCGACATCACCGCGCCGGCCGAGTCGATCTGGGCCTTCGTCGACGACCCGTCGCGGTACCTGCACTTCATGTCGGGGATGACGCGCTGGGAGGTCGTGGGCGAGCAGCCCAGCGGCCTCGGCGCGCGGTACCGGATCCTCATGCACGTGGGCTCGGCCGAGGTCGGCGGCCTGGTCGAGGTCGTCGAGCACGACCCGGGCCGCGACATGGCGTGGGTCTCGGTCGTCGGGATCGACCAGCGCGGGCGCTGGCGGCTGCGCGCGTCGCGCCGCGGGACCACGACGGTCACCCGGGTCGAGCTGCGCCTCTCCTACGGCGTCGCGGGCGCCGGCCTCTTCGGCTGGCTGGCCGAGCACGTCGCCGCCCCGACGGTCCGCGGGCACCTGCGACGGTCGCTGCTGCAGCTCAAGCGCCAGGTCGAGCACGAGGAGCTGCGCAACGCCGCGGCGGCCCGCCGCGCCGCCCGCGTGACGTAGGCCCCGGCGCGAACGCGGTAGCGTCCGGGCCCGATGCCGCCCGGGTCCGCGCTGGACATCCTGGTCGTCGACGACGACGACGCGCTCCGCGACATGCTCACGCGCTCCTTCGAGCGGGAGGGTCATCGGATCACGTCCGTGGCCGACGGCCACCACGCGCTCGAGGAGGCCGGTCGCGGGCAGTTCGACGTCATCCTGCTCGACGTCGCGCTCGGCCCGGGACCGACCGGCTATGACGTCGCCCGGGCGCTGCGCGCGCGGCGCAACGTCACGCCGGTGATCATGCTCACGGCTCTTGACTCCGAGGCCGACGCGGTCCAGGGGCTGGAGGCCGGCGCCGACGACTACGTCACCAAGCCGTTCGGGCTCGCCGAGCTGCGCAGCCGCATCCGCGCGGTCCTGCGCCGGGCGCACGGCCATCTCCTGGACGACGGCTTGATCGAGATCGGCAACGTCGTGCTCGACCAGCGCCAGCGCGAGGTGTCGGTCGACGGCAAGCCCGTCCGCCTGACGTTCGCCGAGT
>JAWVGD010000514.1:0-9775 GCA_033855515.1 Baekduia sp. | reverse complement strand
GCGATCGAGATGATGAGGTTCCAGGTCGCGAACTGGTCGGCGTAGTCGGCGACGCGGCGCGGCATGCCCTTGACACCGATGAGGTGCATCGGGGCGAAGGTCGCGTTGAAGAAGATGAACGTCAGCCAGAAGTGGAGCTTGCCGAGCTTCTCGTCGTACATCCGGCCCGTCATCTTCGGGAACCAGTAGTAGACGCCGGCGAAGATCGTGAACAGCGACCCGCCGAACAGCACGTAGTGGATGTGGGCGACGATGAAGTACGTGTCGCTGACGTGGATGTCGATCGGGATCATCGACAGCACCACGCCCGAGATGCCGCCGCACGTGAACATCGTCAGGAATCCGAGCGCGAACAGCATCGGCGTGTCCAGGCGCAGAACGCCCCGCCACAGGGTGGCCAGCCAGCTGAAGATCTTGATGCCCGTCGGCACCGCGATGATCGCCGTGGTGATCATCATCGGCACGCGGATCCACGACTGCATGCCCGAGACGAACATGTGGTGGGCCCAGACCGTGAAGCCCAGGATCACGATCGCCAGCAGCGAGAAGCACATCATGCGGTAGCCGAAGATCGGCTTGCGCGACTTGACCGACAGCACCTCGCTGACGATGCCGAACCCGGGCAACATCATGATGTAGACCGCTGGGTGCGAGTAGAACCAGAAGACGTGCTGGTACATCAGCACATCGCCGCCCTTGGCGGCGTTGAAGAAGTTGAAGCCCAGCGCGTAGTCGAGCAGCACGAACAGCTGCGACGCGGCGATGAACGGCGTGGCGATGACGACGAGCAGCGACGTCGAGAAGTTCGCCCACGCCAGCAGCGGCATCCGGAAGAACGACATGCCGGGCGCGCGCATGGTGATGATCGTGACCAGGAAGTTGAGCGCTGTCGCGATCGACGACGCTCCCGCGAACTGCACCGCGATCGTGAAGAACATCTGCCCCAGCGGGGCCGACGTCGACAGCGGCGCGTACGCCGTCCAGCCGCTGGCGAACGAGCCGCCCGGGGCGAAGAAGGAGGCGAGCATGAGCACGCCGGCGCAGGGCAGCAGCCAGAACGACAGGGCGTTCAGCCGCGGGAAGGCCATGTCCGGCGCGCCGATCATCAGCGGCAGGACGAAGTTCGCGAGCCCGGCGAACACCGGGATGATGAACAGGAAGATCAGGATCGAAGCGTGGACGCTGAAGAGCCCGTTGAACGTGTTGGAGTCCACGAACTGCCGCCCCGGTTGCGCGAGCTCGGCGCGCATCAGCATCGCCATCAGCCCGCCCACGAACAGGAAGAAGAACGAGTGGACGGTGTACTGGATCCCGATGACCTTGTGGTCGGTGTTCGGGCGGAAGTAGTCCTTCCACGACGTGGCGCCGTGGCTCGAGTGATCCTCGGCGCGCGTCGGCTTGCCGGCGGCCCAGTAGAACCAGTAGTCGAAGCAGCCCAGGCCGATCAGGAACGCGAACGGCAGGACGAACATCGCGATGAGGACGAACGACTCGGCCTCGAGGTAGTGGCGGTAGGTGCCGTGGCCGTAGGCCATCCGGACCAGCCAGCTGAGGCCGACGCTGAACGCCGCCCCGACGAGCATGTACGCCGCGGCTCGGTACCAGCCCGGCTGCCGCACCTTGACGGTCACTTGGCCGCAACCTCCTCGAGGTACTTGACGAGCGCGTCGACTTCGGGCTTGGACAGCAGCTGCGCGTAGTTGCCGGGCATGATGCCGGCGCCGAAGCCCTTGGCGATCTGGGCGTCGGGATGCAGGATCGACTCGCGGATGAACGCCGCGTCCTTGCCCTTGAGGACCGTGTCGAGCGCGGGGCCGACGCCGCCGGCGGTGCCGGCGTCGGCGAGCTTGTGACAGCCGCCGCAGGCGGTCGCGCCGGTCTGGGTCTCACCCTTGGTGAAGAGCGCCTTGGCGTCGACGGCCGGGGCCGCGCCGCCGCCGGCCGCGGGGGCCGCGACCGGCTTGGTCATCTTCGCGACCCACGCGTCGAACTTGGGCTTGGGCAGGACGTAGGCGGTCTGCCGCATGAAGGCATGGCCCAGGCCGCACAGCTCGGCGCACACGACGGGGTAGCCGTCGGGGCCGGTGAGCTTGGTCGGCGTGATCCGGTAGTGGGTCGTGAGGCCCGGGACGGCGTCGATCTTCATCCGCCACGCCGGGACCCAGAAGTCGTGCAGGACGTCGACGGTCTTGACGTTGAACTTCACCGACTCGCCCTGGGGCACGTACAGGCGGGCGGAGGTGAACTTCTTGCCGCCCTCGTTGTAGGAGAACGTCCAGGTGAACTGCTGGCCGTTGACGGTGATCTGGCGCTCGATGCCGGAGGCCGGCGCCTTCTCGATGTCGTGCAGGACGAGGTAGGCGTACGTCACCAGCGATACGAGCATGATCGCCGGGACCGCGGTCCAGATGACCTCGAGGCGGGTGTTGCCGTGGATCGGCGGGCCGTCGAGGTGCTCTTGCCCGGGCTGCACCTTGAACTTCCACGCGGCGAACAGCACCACGGTCGTCACGAGGACGAACACCGGGACCGAGCAGAAGATGAGCACGTCCCACAACGTGTCGATCTTGCCGGCCTGTGTGGACCCCTGGACGGGGAACCAGTTGATAGCGAGCCCGAGGGCGATGCCCAGGATCGACGCGATCAGGCCGACGACCATCATCTGCATGATGGTTCGCCGGCCGGCGCGTCCTCCCAGGGGATCAGCCTCCGCCCGAGTGCTCTCCTCACCCATAGCCCGGCGATCCTATGCGCAGGGCCCGACGCGACGCAATGGTGATCCGTCTCCGACGGACCACCTGGCGGCTTCGGAGGGGCTCGGGGAACGCTGGCCCAGAGGGCCAGGTTCCCTGCGGGTGTTCGCCCGGAGGGCGAAACCCGCGGCCCGTTAGGGACCCGAGCTCCTAGGCGGCGGCGCCGTCGGCGGCCCCGACGGCCACCTCCGGACGGCCGAAACGAACGTTGGCGCGGAAGTCCGACGGGGCGATCCCGTGGTGGCGCCGGAAGGCCTTGGCGAACTGGGCCGGCTGGCGATAGCCGACGCGGTGGGCGACGTCACGGACCGTCAGGCCGCGGATGCGCAACAGGTCGGCGGCCCGCTCCATGCGCACGGCCGTGAGGTGCTCGCGGAACGTGGTGCTGCCGATCTCGCTGTAGGCACGTTGCAGCTGGCGGCGCGAGGACGCGACCCGGCGGGCGATGTCGTCCAGCGAGAGGTCCGAGGCGTACTCGGACTCGACGATGGCGACCGCGTCCTCGAAGAGGCTGGTGCGGAGGGTGATGGTGGCTGGTCGGTGCATGGGCGTCATGAGGAATACGCCGTTGCGCGCCAACTGGATCATCGCGCACCGCGACGGCCGTGGGGGACGGTGCTAGCCTGAGATTGAGGCAATCGTTGCAAGCGGATGAAGGGAACGGCGAGGCATGCAGGTTCGCGACGGCATGAGCAACATGGTCTTGACGGTGGGTCCCGGGCACACGCTGCGCGCCGCGGCGAAGTTGATGTCGGCCCGGCACGTGGGCGCGGCGGTCGTGGTGGACCCCGATGCGGCCGGCACGGGCATCCTCACCGAGCGCGACGTGCTCGACGCCATCGGTGCCGGGCAGGACCCCGACACCGAGATGGTCGGCGATCACCTGACCAGCGACGTGGTGTTCGCGTCGCCGGACTGGTCGCTCGAGGAGGCGGCCGTCGCGATGGTCCGCGGCAGCTTCCGTCACCTGATCGTCGCCGACGGCAGCTCGATCGTCGGGATCCTCTCGGTCCGCGACGTCGTGCGCTGCTGGACCGATGACGGCGCCATCTGCGACGTGCCCGAGAGCGTCGCCATGGACGGAGGCGCCTCCACACCCGCCTAGCGCTCGTCCTGCGGGCCTGCAACGACGAAAGGCGGGCCCCGCCGGAGCACCGCCCCTCGCAGCGGTGACAGAGGGCGGCTGCGCCGCGCCTAGTGCAGGTCGCCGTCGTGGTGGACGGGCAGCTCGGCGATGTCGCGCCGGGTGTCGCCGATCCAGCGCACGATGGTCCACAGCGCGAGCACGCCGCCGGCGATCACCAGCACGATCGAGGTGGTCACGCCCACCAGCGCCACCGTGAGGCCGATGGTCAGCAGCAGCGGCTGGATGGAGCCGCCGGGGAGGTGGATCTCCTCGCCGGCCGGCGGGATCTTGGGATCGACCGGGCTCATGAGACGTAGATGTACGCGGCCAGGAAGGTCAGGCCGAACATGACGAAGCACACGGAGCCGGCGATCAGGCCGGTCCGCACGTTCTTGCGGGCGAGGTTGCGGTCCATACGGCTTCGGATTCTCCCAGAAGGGACTACAGCTTGACGTCCGCCACCATCGCGACGAACAGCAGCGCGAGGTAGAGGAGCGAGAACAGGTAGAGCCGCAGAGCGGCACGGCGGCCGGCGTCACGCTTGAGCGCCACGGCGAGCCCGATGAACACGACGCCCAGCACCAGCGAGGCGACGAGGTAGATGGCGCCCAGCCCGCCACCGCCGCAGAACGGCAGCTGCGTCACGGCGTACAGCAGCACGCTGTAGAGCAGGATCTGGCGGCGGGTCTCGTCCTCGCCTCGCACGACCGGCAGCATGGGGATGTTGACCTTGGCGTACTCGTCCTTCATCAGCAGCGACAGCGCCCAGAAGTGGGGCGGCGTCCAGAAGAAGACGATGGCAAAGAGGTAGATCGGCAGGCCGGTGAGCCCGCCGGTGACCGCGGCCCAGCCGACGAGCGGCGGCACGGCGCCCGCGGCGCCGCCCCACACGATGTTCTGCCACGTGCGGCGCTTGAGCCACATCGTGTACAGCAGCGTGTAGCCGAGGAAGCCGGAGAACGACAGCGAGGCGGCCAGGACGTTGGACGTCAGCGTCAGCCACGCGAAGCCCAGCAGCGCGAGCGCGATGCCGAACCACAGCGCCGTCGCGGGCGCCAGGCGCCCGGCCGGGATGGGCCGCGTGGCGGTGCGGGCCATCTGCGCGTCGATGTCGCGGTCGTACCAGTGGTTGACCGCGCCGGCGCCGCCCGCCGACAGGTAGCCGCCGATGCAGGTGGCCACGATGAGCCAGATCGACGGCGAGCCGGCCACGAGCATCGTGGTGACCGTCGTCAGCAGCAGCAGCGACTGGACCTTGGGCTTGGTCAGCGCCAGCAGGTCGGAGGCGACCTGCCGGACGCCGGAGGCCGGCAGCGCGGCGGGGGTTGCGCGAGACGCCTCCATGGCGGGCCGAGCCTACCGCCTAGTGCCCGGCGCCGCCGTGTGAGCCGGCCAGGCGACCGGCCTCCACGTCGCTGGGGACCGGCTCGGGCTCGCTGCCGCCGGTCTGCGCGAGCACCTGGCGGCGGATGTCCTTCATCGGCTCGACGGAGCGGATCCGCGGCACCGTGTCGAAGTTGTTGATCGCCGGCGGGGAGGTGGTGAACCACTCCAGCGTGTTGGCCTTCCACGGGTCGGGCCCGGCGATCGCGCCCTTCTTCAGCGACACCAGCACGTTGATCGCGGTGACCAGGATCCCCAGGCCGAGGATGAACGCGCCGATCGTGGAGATCAGGTTGAGGATCGCGAGGTCCCTGATGTCGGAGTACTCGTAGATCCGTCGCGGCATGCCCTCCATGCCCGCGGAGTGCTGCACGAGGAACGTGACGTGGAAGCCGACGAGCATCAGCCAGAAGCTGACCTTGCCCATGCTCTCGCTCAGCAGCCGGCCCGACATCTTCGGGAACCAGTAGTAGAGGCCCGCGAAGATCGTGAAGACCGCGCCGCCCATCAGGACGTAGTGGAAGTGCGCGACGACGAAGTAGGTGTCGTGCAGCTGCCAGTCGATCGGGAAGACGGCGACGAAGATGCCGGTGATCCCGCCGATCAGGAACGTGCCGATGAACCCGACCGCGAACAGCAGCGCCGTCTTGTACTCGATGGTCCCTCGCCACAGCGTCGCGATCCAGTTGAAGATCTTCACGCCCGTGGGCACGGCGATGAGGAAGGAGCTCATCATGAAGAAGATCAGCACCAACGACGGGCTCGGCGTCGTGAACATGTGGTGGGCCCAGACGAGGAGCCCGAGGAAGGCGATGACCAGCGTCGCCGCGGCGATCGCCTTGTAGCCGAAGATCGGCTTGCGGGCGAAGACCGGCAGGACCTCGGAGATGATGCCGAAGCCCGGCAGCACCATGATGTAGACCTCGGGGTGCCCGAAGAACCAGAACAGGTGCTGCCACAGCAGCGGCGAGCCGCCGTTGCTGGCGTCGTAGAAGTGGGTGCCGAAGTGGCGGTCGGTCAGCAGCAGCGTGACCGCGGCGGCGATGACCGGCAGGGCCAGGATCAGCAGGACCGCGTAGGTCAGGATCGCCCACACGAACAGCGGCAGGCGGCCCCAGCCCATACCCGGCGCGCGCATGTTCGCGATCGTGGCGTAGAAGTTGACCGCGCCCACCAGCGAGCTGAGGCCCGTGAGGTGGATGAGGAAGATCCACGCGTCGACGCCGCCCGAGGGCAGGTAGTCGTTGTCGCTCAGCGGCGAGTAGCACGTCCAGCCGCACTCGGGCGGGCTGAAGAAGATCGAGGCGTAGAAGACCAGGCCGCCCGCGGCCAGCAGCCAGAACGACAGCGCGTTGAGCTTCGGGAACGCCATGTCGCGCGCGCCGATCATCAGCGGCACGAAGTAGTTGCCGAACCCGGCCATGACCGGCACGACGAACAGGAAGATCATCGTCGTCCCGTGCATCGTGAACAGCTCGTTGTACGTCTGCGGCGTCAGCAGGTCGTTGTTCGGGACCGAGAGCTGCAGGCGGATGAGCAGCGCCTCGACACCGCCCAGGATGAAGAACCCGAACGTCAGGACCAGGTACATGATCCCGATGCGCTTGTGGTCGGTCGTGGTGACCCACGACGTCCATCCGGTGGGCCCGGGCTGGACCGACCGCGCGACGACCTGGGGAATCGGCGCGACGGTGGTGGTGGGAGCTTCGACGGTGGCGGCCATGCTTGTGTGTCAGGTCCTCGGGGCTACGGCTGGGTGGTGAGGTTGGGCTGCGCGGGGTTCTGACCCGGCTGGGAGGGGCCGCCGGGCTGCGTGTTGGCGGTGGAGCCCGCGATCTGCTTGCGCTGCTGGGCGGCGGCCTGCTCGGCGGCCTTGATGTCCGCCTTGCGCCGGGCGATCCACTGCTCGTACTCGGTGACCGATACGGCGCGGACGCGCGAGGTCATGTTCGCGTGCCCGCGGCCGCAGAGCTCAGCGCACTGGCCGAAGAACACGGTGCCGCCGGGCTTCTGGGCGAACTTGCCGGGGATCTTGAACCAGGTGTGGTTCGTGTAGCCCGGGATGGCGTCGAACTTGCCGCCGAGCTGCGGGATCCACCACGAGTGCGCGACGTCCTGGGAGCCGATGTCGAGCGTCACGGTCGTGTCGACCGGGACGACCATCTCCTCGTAGGAGAACGGCGCGCCGAGGTTCTTGCCGCTCTTGCAGTCCTGCGCGTACGTGTAGCGCCAGATGTACTGCTGGCCGTTGACGCAGATGTTCAACGACTTGCCGTTGGGCGGAAGCTTCTTGGCCGTGGCGAGCTGCAGGCCGTTCGCCGAGGAGTTCGGCGGGTTGCGGATCCCGTCGAGCTTGACGAACGTCAGCGTGGCCAGGACCACGAGGATCACCGCGGCGCCGACGGTCCAGCCGATCTCCAGGCGCGTGTTGCCCCGGATCTGCGCGGCGACGGCGCCCTTGCGCGCCTTGAACTTGAAGACGGAGTACAGCAGCACGCCCTCGACCCCGACGAAGACGATGATCGCCACGGCCAGGACGAACTTGTAGAGCCAGTCGATGTCGTCGGCGTTCGGGGAGCCACCGGACTCGGGCGAGATCAGATCGGCGGACGCGATCGGCGCCAGCAGCAGGGCCCCGGCGACCACGATGAGCAGGATCAGCGTCAGGTGGCGCGAACGGCGAGCGGCCATTGCGGCGTCCCCCGGAGCAGGTGTCTTAGTGGCGCAGCGCGAAGTCATGAGGTTGCGAAGGCGAGAGGTGTCCAAGGCGGCGGGGATTCTATTCATGAACGGTGGTCCGGCGGCCGCTGGCCGACCCTGGCGGGCGCCGCCGGACTCCGTTCGGGACCGTACGGGTGTTCGATGTCGCCGATCGGACGCTCATCGGCCTTGGAACCGGGCGGGCCGCTTCTCGACGAACGCCGTGACGCCCTCGACGAAGTCGTCGGAATGCGCCATGTCCTGCTGCACGCCGGCCTCGAGCGCCAGCTGGCCCTCCATGCGGTCGAACAGCCAGGCGTTCAGCTGCCGCTTGATGCCGGCGTGGGCCGCGGTGGCGCCGTTGGCGAGCCGGTCGACGAGGGCCTCGACCTCGGCATCGAACGCGGCGTCGGGGATGGCGCGGTTGATCAGCCCCCACTCGGCGGCCTGTGCTGCGCCGATCTTCTCGCCCAGCATCGCCATCTCCGCCGCGCGGGTGAACCCGACGCGCTCGGGGACGAAGAGCGACGAGCCGCCGTCGGGGGCGAGGCCGATGTTCACGAAGGCCAGCAGGAAGTAGGCCGACTCCTTGGCGACGACGAGGTCGGCGGCCAGCGCGAGCGAGAGGCCGATGCCGACCGCGGGACCGTTGACGGCCGCCACGACGGGCTTGGGCATCGTCCGGACGCCGGTGATGATCGGGTGGTAGCGCTCGGTGAGCGCCTTGTGGACGTCGGGTCGGCCCTGAGGGGTGACGTCCTCGCGCGAGCCGAGGTCCTTGAGGTCGGCGCCGGAGGAGAACGCGCGTCCCGCGCCGGTGATGCACACGGCCCGTACGGAGTCGTCCTCGGCGACCTGCTCGATGGCGGCACGGAGGTCGAGCCCGAACTGCCGGTTCCAGGCGTTCATCGACTCCGGGCGGAACAGCTCGATGGTGGCCGCGCCGCCGCGGCGCCGGACGTTGATCGTCTCGAACTCGCTCATGGCGGCAGATCCTATGGACGCGCCCCCGGCGGGCGGGCGCCGCGGAGGGCTGTACCGTTGAAGGTATGGCCAGCAGACCAGTCATCGGCCTCTGCGCCGCGGTGGAGCGCGCGCAGTGGGGCGTGTGGAACAGCTCGGCGCACCTGCTGCCGCGCGAGTACGCCGACGCGGTCCTGCGGGCGGGCGGCATCGCCGTGCTGCTGCCGCCCGATCCGCGCGCGATCGAGCACCCCGACGAGCTTCTGGATCTGCTCGACGGGCTGATCCTGGCGGGCGGCTCCGACGTCGATCCGACCGTCTACGGCGCCGAGCCCCATCCGATGACCGCCGGCGTCAACGCCGAGCGCGACGCGTTCGAGCTCGCGCTCGCGCGGCGCGCGGTCGACCGCGACCTGCCGTTCCTCGGCATCTGCCGCGGCATGCAGGTCCTCAACGTCTCGCGGGGCGGCACGTTGCTGCAGCACCTGCCCGAGAGCCACGGCCACGACGACCACCGCCGCAACTCCGGCATCTTCGACGGCAACGACCATCAGGTGCGGCTGGATGCGACGTCGCTGGCGGCGCGCGCGGCCGGCGAGGAGTCGCACCGCACGCTCAGCCACCACCACCAGGGCGTCGACCAGGTCGGCGACGGCCTCGTCGTCACCGGTCACTCCGAGCTCGACGACCTGCCCGAGGCGATCGAGCTGCCCGGCCGGCGCTTCGTGCTGGGCGTCCAGTGGCACCCGGAGGTGGACGATCGCAGCCCCGTGGTGGGGGCGCTGGTCGAAGCCGCCGCCGGGGTGGCCGTTTAGGCTTCGCCTCAGCCGTGACGCGATCGAAGGCGATC
>JAWVGD010000513.1:0-7353 GCA_033855515.1 Baekduia sp. | reverse complement strand
CCTGCAGTCGATCCCGCGCCACGTGCGCGAGGCGTCCTACGGGTTGGGCAAGACGCGGATCGCCACGATCCGCCGCGTTCTCCTGCCGGCGGTCAAGCCCAACATCTCGACCGGCGCGGCCCTGGGGATGGGCCGCATCGCGGGGGACACGGCGATCGTCGTCGTGCTCCTCGGCGCGACGCTGCGCCTCGAGGGCGAAGGCGGGATCCCGGGCGTCAACGTGCTCAAGGGCACGGGCTCGACGCTGACGAGTTACGTCTACAACAACTCCCCGGCCGGCGAGGGCAACGCAGCGGAGAAGGCCTATGCGGCCGCCTTCGTCCTGCTCGTCATCGTCGTGGGGCTCAACTTCGCCGTCGACCTGATCGCGCGCCGCGGCGCGCAGACCGGGATGGAAGGCACGCGCCTGGGGGCAGGCCGATGATCACCGACGAGAGGACCACGGACGTGTCGAGCGAGACGCCGGCGGCGACCCCGCCGCCGCCGATCCGGAAGATCATCGTCGACGCGCCGCCGACCGTGGCGCCCGCCGCCGCACCGGCGTTCAACGGCCACGGCGCCACGAGCGCGGCGCCCGCGCACGACCGTGGCGAGCCCGGCGCCGAGCGCATGGCGCTCGACGCGTTGTCGGTGTTCTACGACGACAACGAGGCCGTCAAGTCCGTCTCGCTGTCGATCCGCCTCGGCGAGGTGCTGGCGCTCATCGGCCCCTCCGGCTGCGGCAAGACGACGCTGCTGCGGACGCTCAACCGGCTCACCGAGCTCACCCCGGGCGCCCGCCGCGACGGGACGATCCTGCTCGACGGGACCGACGTCGACGCCCTCGAGGTGACGACGCTGCGCCGTCGCGTGTCGATGGTCTTCCAGCAGCCCAATCCGTTCCCGATGTCGATCTTCGACAACGTGGCCTACGCCCTGCGCGAGCAGGCCCGCAAGCGGCCGGGCCGCGGCGTCGTGGAGCCGCTGGTGCAGGACGCGCTGCAGCGCGCCGGCCTGTGGGACGAGGTCAAGGACAAGCTCGACGCGCCGGCGCTGCGGCTCTCCGGCGGCCAGCAGCAGCGGCTCTGCATCGCCCGGGCGATCGCGACGCGCCCCGAGGTCCTGCTCATGGACGAGCCGTGCTCGGCGCTGGATCCCCGCTCGACCACCGTCATCGAGCAGCTCATCGGCGAGCTGCGCCGCGACCTCGCGATCGTGATCGTCACCCACAACATGCAGCAGGCCCGGCGCGTGGGCGACAAGGTCGCGTTCATGTACCTGGGCGACCTGGTCGAGTACGGGCCGGCCGAGCAGATCTTCGATGCCCCGCAGGCCCAGCGCACGCGCGACTACGTGCGGGGTGCGTTCGGGTGACCCACCGGCGTCTCGGTGCCGTGGCGCTCGCCGCCGTCGGGCCACTGGCGCTCGGCGGCTGCCTCGGCGTGCAGACCACCCCGGAGAAGAGCGCGGCCAAGGCCAAGCTCGCCGGCAAGCAGCTCGCCGCGCAGAAGGGCTTGAAGATCGGCGCCGCCAACGCGGCGGTCAAGGTGCTGCACACCGACGTCGTCCAGGACGCCAACGGCGTCGCCGCGGTCGTCCGCGTCAAGAACACCGGACCGCTGCAGGTGACGCTGCCGATCGCCGTCACGGTCGCCGACGCCAAGGGCAAGAAGCTGTACGCCAACGACGCGCCCGGGCTCGACCCGTCGCTGACGTCGCTGGCCGTCCTCAAGCCCGGCGAGACCGCCGACTGGGTCGACAACCAGATCCTGGTCGCCGGCAAGGCGGCCAAGGCCACCAGCGCCGTCGGCGCTGCCAAGGGCAAGCCGACGGGGGCGCTGCCGAAGGTCGTGGTGACGAAGGCCACCGTCGGCCGCGACGCCGACGGCGTCTACGCCAAGGGGCAGGTCCGCAACGAGTCCTCCGTGGCGCAGAAGCGGCTCGTCGTCTCCTGCGTCGCCCGCCAGGGGGATCGGCTGCTGGCCGCCGGCCGCGCCGTCATCGAGCGCCTCGACCCGGCGGCGACGGCCAAGAAGCCCACGACGTTCACCGTCTTCTTCATCGGCGATCCGAAGGGCGCGCAGCTCGCCTGCTCCGCGCCTCCGACCGTGCTCCCAGGAGGGACCGCGAAGTGACCGACATCAACCGCCCGCTGCTCGGCGAGCCCAACGCGCCGTGCCGCACCTGCGGCTCGCCGCTGGCGGCCGACCAGCGCTACTGCCTGCAGTGCGGGGCGCGCCGCGCCGAGGCGCGGCTGCCGTTCCTCGACATCCTGGCCCGCCAGGCCGGGGCCGCCCCGGTCGGAGCGGCGACCACCGCCACGACGACGCGCGGCCCGCGGGTCCCGCACTGGCTGGGCGGACTCGGCACGAACGCCGCGGCGGTCGCCGGCGTCGCCTGCCTGGTGCTCGCCCTCGGCGTCGGGGTCCTGATCGGCAGCCTCGGCGGCGGCAACGACGCCGGCGCCGTCCCGGCCCAGAACATCACGGTCAGCGGCAGCGGAGCGCCGGCGGCCGCTGCGCCCACGAGCGCCGCCCCCGCGACGACGGCCGTGCCGACCGACACCGGCAGCGCCGCGCCGAGCAAGACGGCCAAGAAGCAGGCCACGTCGGCCAAGAACACGGCGTCGTCCTCGTCCAGCGGGTCCAAGGCCACCAACAAGGCCCTGAAGGCGCTGGACAGCACCAAGGGTGGCGACTACGCCAAGAAGTCCAAGAGCCTCCCGAAGACGCTGGGGACCGGCGGCAAGGCGCCGCCGATCGACAAGGGCGGCACCGTGGGCGCCGGCAGCGCCGTTCAGAGCATCGGATAGGACGAGATGAGCACGAACCCCGACATGCACGCCGAGCTGCGTCGCCGCCGCGACGAGCTGGCCGAGAAGGTCGCGACCCTGCACTGGGACCTCGGCGGCCTGACCTACGAGATGGCGATCCGCGATCACTTCCGGCTGGACGTCCTCGTCCGCCGGGCCGCCGCGCTGCAGGAGGCCGACGCCGAGCTCGGCGAGGTCGAGCGCCTCGTCGCCGACGCCGAGCAGGGCGTCGGCGGGCAGTGCCGCGCATGCGGCGCCCCGCACAGCCGCGGGGCGGCCTACTGCTGGCGCTGCGGCCAGGCGCTCATGCTGCAGGCCCAGTCGACGCTCGTCGGCGCGGCCGTCGTGCCGCCGCCCGGCGAGCCGTCGACGGCGGCTCCCGGCGCGCTCCCGGCACCACCGCCGCCGGCGCGCGCGCTCAGCGACCAGACCACGATGCCGGGCGACCCGCGGTAGGCGCTCCAGGCGTCGAGGGACGACGCCCCGCTCACGCCGCCCGCGAGGGCGCCGCGGCCACCGGTGCGGTCGCGCCCAGCGGCCGGCGGCCGCGCATGCCGGCCCAGGCGTTCAGCACCAGCCCGGCGAGGATGATCACGCCGCCGGCCAGCTCGGCGGCGTTGGGGACCTCGCCGAGCGCGATCCACGCCGCGGCGATCCCGACGGGCGGCACGAGCAGCGTGAACGGCACGACCTGCGACGCGGGGTTGTGGCGGATGAGGTAGCCCCAGGCGCCGTAGCCGAACGCGGTCGAGGCCAGGACGAGGTACGCCAGGGCGGCGATCGAGCCGAGGTCCAGGGCGGCCCAGGCGTCGCCGATCGCGCCCGTGCCCTCGAATCCGAGGCTGAGCCCCAGCAGCGGCAGCGGCGGCACCAGGCTCGTCCACACGAGCAGCTCCACCGGCCGCGGCGCCTGCGCCTTGCGCGTGCAGACGTTCCCGACGGCCCAGCTGAGCGCCGCCCCGACGCTCAGCGCGCACGCCAGCAGCGGGACGTCCGCGCCGCGGCCGGTGGCGATCACCGCGATGCCCGCGAAGCCGATCCCGGCCGCCACCAGCTGCAGGCGCTGTGGGCGCTCGCCGAGCGTGACCATCGCCAGCAGGACCGTGAAGAAGACCTGCAGCTGCAGGACGAGCGACGCGAGCCCGGCGGGCATGCCGCGGTCCATCGCCACGAACAGGAACGCGAACTGCCCCGCCGCGATGGTCGCGCCGATCGCGACGACCCAGCGCCACCCGATCCCGGGCCGTCCGAAGAAGAAGACCGCCGGGAACGCGACGAGCGTGAACCGCACGGCGACCAGCAGCAGCGGTGGGAACGCGCCCAGCGCGACGTCGATGATGACGAAGTTCACGCCCCAGACCAGGGCGACGGCCGTGGCGAGTGCGGCGTGGCGGGCGGGCATGCCGGCATCCTCCCCCACCGCTTTCGGTAGTTCCAGTGGACTTCGTGGCGATGACCCGTAAGCTGAGCTGATGTTCGACGTCCGGCGGCTCCGTGCGCTGCGAGAGGTCGCCGACCGCGGGACGATCGCCGCCGCGGCCGACGCGCTGCACCTGACGCCGTCGGCGGTCTCCCAGCAGCTGGCGGCCCTCTCGGCCGATGTCGGCCGCCCCGTCGTCGAGCGCGACGGCCGCGGCGTCCGTCTCGCCCCCGTCGCCCACGTCCTGCTGCGCCACGCCGACGTCCTGCTCGCCCAGGTCGAGCGCCTGCACCTCGACGTCGACGCCCACCGTCGCGGGGAGCTCGGCGAGCTGCGCGTCGCGGGCTTCGCCACGGCGTTGCGCGGGCTCGTGGCGCCCGCCGCGGCGCGGCTGCGCGAGACCGCTCCGGGCGTCGGCCTGCGGATCCACGAGGCCGAGGCCGACGAGGCCCAGCGGGCGGTGGCCGCCGGGGACGTCGACGTGATGGTGTCGTTCGAGAGCGCGGGGGCGCCCCGGCCCGGCGACCCGCGCTGGCATCGCGTCGAGCTGCACCGCGACGTCCTCGACGCCGCGCTGCCCAGCGACCATCCGCTGGCCGACGGCGGCCCGGTCGAGCTACGCGCGCTCGCGCTGGACCCGTGGGTGCTGCCGCCGGTGGGGTGGGCGTGCGACGAGGTCGTGCTGGCCGGGTGCCGCGCGGCCGGCTTCACGCCCGTGGAGGCTCATCGCTCCGGCGACTGGGTCACGACGCTGGCGCTGGTCGGCGCCGGACTCGGCGTGTCGCTCGTCCCGCGCCTGGCGCAGGTCCCGCCGCCGCCCGGCGTGGCGGTCCGGCCGCTGTCCGGCGTCCCACCGTGCCGGCACCTGTTCGCGGCCTGCCGGCGCGGATCGGAGGAGGGACCGGCCCTGCGGGCGTTCCTCGAGGCGTTGTCGGAGGCCTCCGAGGTCGAGGCCCGGCGCGGTCAGGCGCTGAGCGGCGCCCGCTGAGCCCGCGTCAGCGCCGGCGGCGCCGTCCGCGCTTGAGCGCGATGCCCTCGAGCACGTGGGCGACCTTCTCGCACGCGTCGACGCTCTGCTCGAGCGTCTCGAAGATGTCCTTCCAGCGGATCACGACCATCGGGTCGATCCCGGTGGCGAACAGCGACGCGACCGCGTCGCGGCTCAGGCGGTCGCCCTCGTTCTCGAGGCGGTGGATCTCGACGAGATGGGTCGCCATCTCCGAGCCCGACCGCAGGCACCGCAGCGCCTGGGCGACCTGCTCGCCCGCGCCGACCAGGACGTCGGCGATCTGGCCGGCCTGCTCCATCGGCGCCTCGACGCCGTACAGCGACAGCTCGTCGGCGGCCTGCTCGGCGAAGTCGACGATGTCGTCGAGCGTGGTGGCGAGCAGATGGCCGTCGGCGGGATCCAGCGGCGGGCGGCCGGTGCCGCCGCCGTTGAGGCGATGGATGATGTCGTGCGTGATCCGGTCGCCCTCCTGCTCGCTGAGCAGGATGTCGCGGGACAGGTCGGCCCGCTCCGGGTAGTCCGTCAGCAGGTCGCGCAACAGCAGCGTCGTACGTTGCACGTTGCGCCCGGATTCCTCGAAGAGCTCGAGGACTCCGGTGTCGGTCGTTCGGAACAGCGCCATCCACGTAGGACCTTAGCTCCGGTCGCGCGCCGTCCCGCGCGGTTTCACCGGTCCTTCACACGGGGTTCACCGGAACGTCACGGCGGCCCGGCGGCCGGTCGGGAGTCTGCGCGGGATGGAGGCTGCGCAGACGCAAGACGACGTGCTGTATGCCGGTGAGCTGGAGATCCGGCCCGACGGCGGCCTGGTCCTCGCGGGTGGGCGGGCGCTCACGCTCTCGGTCCGCGAGTTCGGATTGCTGGTGGCGCTCGTGCGCCGTTCCGGGCGGATCGTCTCCCGCAGCGAGCTCTACACGCTCGTGTGGGGCAACGAGCTCCGCGACGGCGACCGGTCGATCGACGTGTACGTCCACAAGCTGCGCGTGAAGCTCGAGACGGCGCTGCCCGCGTGGGCGTTCATCCACACCCACGTCGGGTTCGGATACCGCTTCTCCCCTGAGGCTTCACACGTCTTTCACAACTCGACCACATCGCGATAACAGGATGGGTCCGTTGCCGCGTCAGCCTGCCGCGCGACAACACGTTCAAAAAGGACTCCACTGAGATGACCACTCGAATCCTCCCCGCCGCCCTCGCGGCCTGTGCGCTGGCCACCGGCCTCGCGGCCTGCGGCAGCAGCAGCAGCTCCTCGACCGGCTCGAGCGCGGCCTCCGGCGGCTCGTCGGTCAAGGCGACGCTCAACGGCGCGGGATCCACCTTCGCGGCCCCGATCTACCAGCAGGTCGGCTCTGACCTCAAGGGCCAGGGCCTGACCGTCAACTACCAGGGCGTGGGCTCGGGCGCGGGGGTCTCGCAGTTCGCCGCCGGCACCGTGGACTTCGCGGGCTCCGACCCCGCGCTGGCACCCGCCGACAAGACCTCGATCAAGAAGGGCACGCCGATCCAGGTGCCCTTCGCGCTCGGCGCGATCACCGCGTCCTACAACCTCAGCGGCGTCAAGAGCGGCCTCAAGCTCGACGGCAAGGCGCTGGCCGACATCTACCTCGGCACGGTCAAGTCCTGGGACGACCCGGAGATCAAGGCCCAGAACCCCGGCGTGACGATCCCGTCGACGAAGATCACCGTGGTGCACCGCTCCGACTCGTCGGGCACCACGAAGGGCTTCACGCAGTTCCTGGCCAACTACTCGCCCGAGTGGAAGAACGGCCCCGGTGTCAACAAGGACATCAAGTGGCCCACGGGCACCGGCGCCAAGGGCAACGACGGCGTCGCCGCCGCCGTCAAGCAGAACGACGGGTCGATCGGCTACGTCGAGCAGGCCTATGCGCTGCAGAACGGCTTCACGTTCGCCGACGTCAAGAACCAGGCCGGCAAGTACATCGCCCCGGCGCTCGCGTCCACCTCCGCGGCCGCCGACGGCCTCACGGTGCCGAAGGACCTGGGCATCAGCACGATCGACTCGGCCAACGCGGCCGCCTACCCGATCGTCTCGCAGACGTTCGCGATCACCTACAGCGACCCCTGCAAGGCCGGCCTGGACAAGACCAAGGCCCAAGGCCTGAAGACGCTCAT
>JAWVGD010000512.1:0-2942 GCA_033855515.1 Baekduia sp. | reverse complement strand
CAGCACCGCGGTCTGGATCGTCATGTGCAGCGAGCCGGTGATGCGCGCGCCCTTGAGCGGCTGCGCCTCGGCGTACTCCCGGCGGGTCGCCATCAGGCCCGGCATCTCGTGCTCGGCGAGGCGGATCTCGTTGCGCCCGTAGTCGGCGAGCGAGAGATCGGCGACCTTGAAGTCGGTCTGGGTCGGCAGCTCGGTGGTGGCCATGGAGGGATCTTCCTGTCGGTCGCTTAGGGAGAGGCGGTCAGCGCGGCGGCCGCCAGGAGCTTGGAGTGCTTGATCTGCTCGAATCGCAGCCAGTCGGACTGCGGGACGTCGGCGGGGCGCTCGGCCTCGGCCTCGAGCCACTCGTCGGTCGCCCGGCGCAGCTGCGGCTCGTTGCGCAGGCGCAGGGCGAAGGCGACATCGGACAGGCCGATCTCGTGCTCGGCCAGCAGCTCGCGCAGGGTGCGCAGACGCTGCAGCTCGGCCGGTCCGTAGAGGCGGTAGCCGCCGGCCGAGCGCGCGGGCCCCATGAGCCCGACCCGCTCGACGTAGCGCAGCATGCGCGGGGACCAGCCCGTGGTCTCCGCCGCCTCCTGGATCGTCAGCGCATCCATCCGGAACCCGAGTCTAGCGAAACCCTGACACAACCGTGTCAAGGTTGTCGGGCGGCCGTCACCGCCGGGCGGTGCCGGCCCGCAAGGTGGCAGGATGGCGCGCATGCCCACCGGCGCCGAAGTCATCGTCTCGCTGCTCGAGGACGCCGGCGTCCAGGTCTGCTTCGGGCTGCCCGGCGTCCACAACCTCGCGCTCTGGGAGGCTCTGCGCGCCTCGCCGATCCGGCTCGTCGGCGTGCGCCACGAGCAGACGGCGGCCTACGCGGCGGACGGCTACGCCCGCGCGACCGGCCGGCTCGGCGTCGCGCTGACGACGACGGGACCCGGAGCGGCGAACACCCTCGGCGCGGTCGGAGAGGCCTGGGCGTCGCGCTCCCCGGTGCTCGTGATCGCCACGGACATCCCGTCGACGCTGCGCCGCGCGGGCGCCTACCGCGGCGTGCTGCACGAGACCGACGGGCAGGCGGCGATGTTCGCGCCGGTGGTCAAATCGGTGAACGTCGTCGGCAGCCCCGGCGGCGAGGACGTCGGCGTCGCGACGGAGACCGCCCTCATGCACGCGCGATGGCTGCCGTCGCGTCCGGTCTACCTCGAGGTCCCCACCGACCTGCTGGCCGCGCCGGCGCACGCGCCCGGCGCCGAGTGGACGGGATACGCGCACCTGACGCCACCCATAGCCGACGCCGCGGCCATGCTCGACACGGCCGAGGCCCCACTGATCTGGGTCGGCGGCGGCGGCCGTGACGCGCCCGAGGAGGTGCGCGCGCTGGCCGAGCGGCTGGCGGCGCCGGTGCTCACCACCTACGGCGCCGCCGGCGTCCTGCCGCCCGACCACCCGTGTCTCGTGGGCCTCCCCCCGCACGTCCCCGCGGCGGGCGCCCTCTGGGACGCGGCTGATGTCGTCGTCGCGATCGGCTCGGACCTCGACGGCGTGCAGACGCAGAACTTCGCCCAGCCCCAGCCGCCACGGCTGATCGCGATCAACGCCGAGGCGCACGAGCCGGACACGAACTACCGCGTCGACGTCAAGCTCCACGGCGACGCCGCGCAGCTCACGGGCCAGCTCGCCGAGGCGGTCGCCCCGCGGATCGGGCTCGATGGCGTCGCCCAGCGGCTACGCGAGGTCCGCGCGCAGGCCTGCGCCATGCTCGACGCCCGGGCGCTGCGCTTCCTCGATGCGATCCGCTTCGCGCTTCCCGACGACGGCGTCGTGGTCGCCGACATGTGCATCCCTGGCTACTGGCTCGCCGGCTTCCACACGCCGAGCGCGCCGCGGCGGCTACAGGTGCCGCTCGGATGGGGCACCCTCGGCTACGCGTTCCCGGCCGCCATCGGCGCCGCGCTGGCCGCCACCGGGCCGGTGATCTCGATCTCCGGCGACGGCGGCTTCCTGTACGCGTGCGGGGAGCTCGCCACCGTCGCGCAGGAGGCGGTGCCGCTGACCGCGGTCGTCGTCGACGACGGCGGCTACGGAATGCTGCGCTACGACCAGGACACCGCGGGCGAGGCACGCTACGGCGTCGACCTCGTCACGCCGGACTTCGCCGCGCTCGCGGCGAGCTTCGGCGTCCGGGCGGAGACGGTCGACGGGCTCGAGGACGACTTCGGGGCGGCGCTCGCCGAGCACGTCGCCGACCCGGACCCCTCGCTGCTGGTCGCACGCACGCCCGAGCCGCTGATCCCGCCGCCGAACACGTCGCCGAACTGGTACCGGAGGCGCTGACCGGCCGCTACAGGCGGAAGTCCTCGTCGGCGTCGATCGCGAGCACGTCCATCTGGGCCTTCTGGAGCCTGCCCGCGTAGTCCCAGTTCATCGACTGCCAGCGGGTGAACTGGTCGAGGACCCAGATGCCCGACTGGCGCGAGCCGTTGCCGGACTTGCCGTTGCCGCCGAAGGGCAGATGCGCCTCGGCGCCGGACGTCGAGTTGTTGACCGAGACCATGCCGGCCGTGATCCGCTCGCGGAAGCGGAAGGCATGGGTGCCGCTCGTCGTGTAGATCGCCGACGACAGGCCGTAGCCGTGGGCGTTGGCGAGCTCCATCGCCTCGTCGAAGTCCGAGAACGTCGCCACCCCGATGATCGGCCCGAACGTCTCCGTGGCGTAGATGTCGTCGCCGAGCCGGACGCCGTCGACGATCGTCGGGTGGTAGAAGAGCCCCGTCTCGGGGTCGCCGACGAAGCCGTCGCGGGGGTTGTCGGCGGTGATCCGGCCCTGCTTGCCGTAGACGGTGTGGTGGTCGCGGATCAGACCCAGCCAGTCCTCGAAGCGCTCGGCGAACTTCTGGTCGAGCATCGGGCCCATCAGCACGTCCTGCCCCGGGTCGCCGATCGGCGCGGCGGCCAAG
>JAWVGD010000511.1:0-3545 GCA_033855515.1 Baekduia sp. | reverse complement strand
GGCACGAGGATCCGGCGCAGCGTCCAGAGCGGGTACCGGGCGTCGAGGGGGCGGGAGAGCTGGAACGCCCCGGTGTACGCGGCGCGGGCGAGGTGGCCGAACGCCGCAGGGATCCACCGGCCGTAGGGATAGGCGAACAGGCGGATGGGGTGGCCGACGATCGCGGCGAGCGCGTCGCGCGGCGCCTCGAGCTCGGCGTGCCAGTCGCCGCCTCGGTACTGCAGCACCGAACGGTGGTCCCAGGTGTGTGCCCCGATCGTCATGCCCGCGCGGTCCAGCGTGCGGACTTGGGGGCGCGTGAGCCAGCCCGGCTTGTCGAGCACCACGGTCATCACGAAGAACGTGGCCACGAACCGGTGGCGCTCGAGTACCGGCAGGGCATTGGTGAACTGCCCCTCCGTCGCGTCGTCGAAGGTCAGGAGCACCGGCTTGGGCGGCAGCGGCGCGCCGCGGGCGGCATGCGCCACGAGCTGCTCGCCGGTGATCGTCCTGTAGCCGGCCTGCGCCAGCGCCTGCATCTGCCGGGCGAAGACCTCGGGCCTGATGATGAAGGGGCGCGCTCGGGCGTCATCGGCCGCCGTCGGCGCCCGGATCTGGTGGTAGCAGAGCACCGGGACGTCGCTGCGGGCGGCGACGGCCGCGGCGGCGGTCCGCAAGGCGACGCCGTGCGCGGTCGCCCGTGCCGCGATCTCGGGAACGGCTGCCGGGCGCGAGGAGGAGGTGCCGCCGCAGCCGGCCGCCGCGACCGACACCACCAACAACGCAACGAGCGTCCTCGCGGTGGTCTCGCGCATGGACGAGCTCCAGGAGATCGGATGGCGCACGGGTCTTGAGCGGTGGGCGGGCGGTCGACCCGATGCTACGCCTGGGCCGTCGCGGCGGCGATCAGAGCGCCGCGATCGCCTCGCCGAGCAGCCGGATCGACCGCTCGGTGATCGGGCTGACGACGAGGATCACCTCGTCGGCCCCTGCGTCGGCGAGCTCGCGCAGCCGCGCGGCGATCTGCTCGGGCGTGCCCTCCAGCGGGGGAGCGTCCGGGGGGACCGGACGCTCGCCGGCCGCACGCTCGAGCACGACCAGCGCGCAGGCGCTGCGGGCGACCTCGGCGGGGTCGCGGCCCGCCTCGCGCGCGGCGGCGGTGATGGTCGCGTTGAGCGCGGCGAAGCCCTCGGCGGTGTTCCCGTAGTCCTCGTACCACGTGTTCCAAGCGTCGACGTGGGGGAGCGTCAGGCTCAGCATGCGCGGCCCGTTGCTGCCGACCATCAGGCGGGGCCGGGCCCGCGGCGCCGGCAGCAGGACCGCGTCAGCGGCCTGCCAGAAGCGACCGTCGAGGGTCACCCGCTCGCCCTCGAGCAGGCCGCGGACGATCGCGAAGGCCTCGGCGAAGCGCGACACGCGATGGTCGTAGGGCAGGCCGAACGCGGCGAACTCGTCGACGTTCCAGCCGGCGCCGAGCCCCAGCACGAACCGGCCGCCGCTGACCTCGTCGATCGTGGCGGCCATCTTGGCCAGCACCCCGGGCGGGTGAAACGCCGCGCACGCGACGAGCGGCCCGAGATCGACGCGCTCGGTCGCGGCGGCCAGCGCCGCCAGCAGCGTCCAGGCCTCCCACGGCCCGCGCTCGGCGCCTCCGTCGCGGTACAGCAGGTGGTCGCCGACCCAGATCGAGTCGAAGCCGCTCTCCTCCGCCGCCCGGGCCATCGCCACGATCTCAGGCCAGCGGACCTCGCGCTCGACCTCGGGCAGCTGCACGCCGACGCGCAGCGATCGCGCCAGGTCAGGGATAGCGGGCTCCATCGTCAGGCGGAGATCCTGGCAGCTCGGCGCGCGACCGTCACGGTCCGTTCGCGGTTTCCCGCCCCGGCGGGCGGGAACGACCTGCGCAAGGTCCAATAGGAGAGGGTCGCATGCCGTCCTACGTTCGTCTGCTCGTCGCCGGGTTCGCAGGCTTGGCGCTCGCCGCCACCGCCACGACCGCGGCGGCCGTCGCCGCCTCGGCCCCCGGGGCGCCGGGCATCGACGAGGGGTTCCTGCCCGCCGACAAGGCCGGCTTCGCGACGGCGGCCAACACCACCAGCAAGGTCTGGCTGACGGTCCAGAAGGAGGGCGGCCTGGGCGAGATCTTCTATCCGGACCTCAGCACCCCGGGCGGGCGTGCCCTGCAGTTCGTGGTCGCCGATCGCACGGCCGGAACCGCCGTCGCCGCCAACGACGCCGCCGACGTCACGACGACCCAGGTCGACGACCGCAGCCTGACCTACACGCAGACGTTCCGCGCCCGCGATGCGGGCTGGAGGCTCGTCGCGACCTACGTCACCGACCCCGCGCAGAACACCGTGCTGGCCGACGTGACCTTCCTCTCCGGACGCCGCGGCGCGCGCTACGACCTCTACGCGATCTACGACCCCGCGTTGTCGAACACCCGCGACGACGACGCCGGGTCGACGGCCGGCGACGCACTCACGGCCAACGATGGGTCGTCGGCCAGCGCCCTGGTCGGCCGCCCGGGCTTCCGCGCCACCTCCAACGGCCTGCGCGGCACGAGCGACGGCTGGGCCGACCTGCTGCCCGACGGACGCATGGACTGGCACTACGACTCGGCCGCCGCCGGCAACCTCGTCCAGACGGCGCAGCTCGATCTCGGCCGCTCGGCGGTCGTCGGCCACACGACGCTCGCGCTCGGCTTCGGCGGCGACACGGCGTCGGCCGTGGCCGCCGCGCGCGCCTCGCTCGCCCACGGGTTCCTGCGCACGGCCTACTCCTATGCCGGCGGCTGGCACGACTATCTCGCCGGGGTCAAGGCGCCGCCGAGCACCGTCGGCAGTCGCGGGCAGCGCCGCTTGTACCGCACCTCGGTGCTGACGCTGGCCGCCAGCGAGGACAAGACGCACCGCGGTGCGTACGTCGCATCGCCGACGATGCCGTGGGTCTGGGGCAAGGAGGCGCCCTCAGGGCCCTACCACCTGGTGTGGTCGCGTGACCTGTACCAGATCGGCACGGGGCTGATCGCGGCCGGGGACACCGACGGGGCCAACCGTGCGCTGGACTTCCTGTTCACCACGCAGCAGAAGCCCGACGGCTCGTTCCCGCAGAACTCGAAGGTCGACGGCACGCCGGTGTGGGGCGGCCTGCAGCTCGACGAGGTCGCCCTGCCGATCGTGCTGGCCCACCAGCTCGGGCGCACCGACGCCGCAAGCTGGGCGCACGTCAAGCGCGCCGCGGACTTCCTGATCGGCTTCACGCAGGACGGTCATCAGGCGCCGTGGACGCCTCAGGAGCGCTGGGAGAACCAATCGGGCTACTCGCCGGCGACGATCGCGGCGGAGATCGCCGGCCTGGTCTGCGCGGCGGACATCGCCAAGGCCAACGGCGACGGCGCCTCCGCCGAGCGGTACCTCGCCACCGCCGACGCGTGGCAGGGGCGGGTCAAGGCGTGGACGGCGACGAGCACGGGACCGTACTCGTCGCAGCCGTACTTCCTGCGGCTGTCCAAGGACGGCAACCCCGACGCGGCGACGGCGTACGCCGTCGGCGACAGCGGCCCG
>JAWVGD010000510.1:0-4061 GCA_033855515.1 Baekduia sp. | reverse complement strand
GTTCAGCGTCGCGGCGACGCCTGCTGGACCGCCCACCCGTTGCCGTCGGGGTCGCTGAAGAACACGAACGAGCCCCAGGGGAAGTCCTGGATCTCGCTCACCGCGACGCCCCGCGAGGCCAGGCCGTCGCGCGCGGCCGCCACGTCGTCGACGACGACCTGCAGCCCCTGCAGCGAGCCCGGGGCCATCGGCGTCAGCCCCGTCCCGATGGAGATCGAGCAGGCCGAGCCGGGGGGCGTGAGCTGGACGAACCGGATCTCGTCGCTGACGACGTGGTCGTGGTCGGCGTTGAACCCTGCCTGCTCGGTGTAGAAGGCCTTGGCCCGGTCGACATCTGAGACCGGAACCGGGACCAACTCCAACCGCATGGTGTTCTCGTTCATGGCGTGCCTCTCGCTTTCGTCGGCGTGAACGCGTAACCTCTTATCTCCCATGTATCTTAGCTACTAAGCGATCAGATGGCAACCCGAACCTCCAAGCAGACGAAGATCGACGACCTCGTCGATGCGTTCCGCATCAGCGGCAACCAGGACCGCGCCTTCGACAACCTGGCCGCGCAACGGCTCGGCGTGAACCTGACCGACCTGCACTGCCTGAACATCATCGAGCGGCACGGGGGCCTCACCGCCGGCGAGCTCGCGGCGGAGGCCGGGCTGACCACCGGCGCGATCACCGGGGTGATCGACCGGCTCGAGCACGCGGGCTTCGCACGCCGCGAGCGCGACCCCGACGACCGCCGGAAGGTGAGCGTCAGCGTGACGCCGGACTTCTACGCCGCGGCCGGGAAGCTCTGGGGCCCGCTGAAGCAGGACTGGGACACCGTGCTTGCGAGGCGGTTCACCAGCGAGCAGCTCGACGCGGTGACCGAGTTCCTGCGCACCACCAACGAGGTCACCGGACGCCACATGGAACGCGTGCGAGCCGAGGCGGGCTCACCAACCTGACCCGGTGCGCCTGGGCGCGGCGCGCGCGAGCCACCGGCCGTCGACGTGCGTCACGTCGACCGGCAACCCGAAGCAGGCGCTCATCCGCTCGGCCGTCAGCGCCTGCTCGATGCGGTCGCTCGCCAGGACGCGGCCGGCGCGCAGCAGCAGCGCGTGCGTCGCGGAGGCCGGGATCTCCTCGACGTGGTGGGTCACCGTGATCGTCGTCACCGCCGGACGCTCGGCGGCCAGCGTGCCCAGCGCGTTCAGCAGCCCCTCACGCCCCGCCAGGTCCAGCCCCGTGGTGGGCTCGTCGAGCAGCAGCAGCTCCGGGTCGCGCAGGAGCGCGCGGGCGAGCATGATGCGCTGCCGCTCGCCCTGCGAGCAATCGCGGAAGCGCGCGTCGCGCAGGTGGTCGCAGCCGAACAGCTCGAGCAGGCCCTCGGCGCGGGCGACGTCCTCCTCCTCGATCCGGGCGCCGAGCAGCGCGATGGGCCCAGCCTCGCGGACGAGCATCACGTCCCGGGCTCGCAGCTGCGCCGAGAACGTCCGCGGACGGCCTTCGACGACGGCCACGCGCAGCCGCGGATCGCGCAGGCCGATGTCGCCGAGCCGGCCCCCGAGGAGCCCGATCGTGCCGCCCTCCGGGGCGATCGCGCCGCTGACTGCCCGCAGCAGCGTCGTCTTGCCGGCGCCGTTGGGTCCCACGACGACCCAGTGCTCGCCGCGCTCGACGCGCCAGTCGACGCGGTCGAGCAGCACCGGCCCCGCGCTGGCGCGGGGGAGCGCGTCGCCGCGGACGGTGAGCCCGTGCACCACCAGCGCGGGATCGAGGCTCGGCGTGCGGTGGGGAGCCGGGTGCGACATGGTGTGGAACTCTAGCCCGCGCGGGATCGTGACCGCCGGACGTCCGGCGGTCCCAGCACGGGCCAGGCGCGGCGCCCTCAGCGCCGCCCGACGTGCTTGAGCGCCTCGAGCATCCCGTGCAGGTGTGCCGCCGCAGACTCGATGTCGTCGTACTTGCGCTGGCCGGCGCGGGACTCGGCGGCCAGGACGCCGCAGCGATGGATGTCGTGGAAGTCGCCGTAAGGGAACTTGTAATGGCCCTTGGTCTCCGGCTTGGCCTCGTCGTCGACCCCGAGGTGCCAGCGCCCGTATTCGGCGTACCCGTGCTCCTCGATGAAGGCGTTCTCCTCCTTGGCCGACGGCTGGTGCTCGCTCCAGTCGTCGCGGTCGTCCAACACGACCTTCCCGTCGGCCACCAGCTTCTGGGCGAACGTGTATGCGGCGCCGTGCAGCTTGACGGTCATCCTCCGGCCTCCTTGGGCTCGAGCTCTGCGGCGGGCAGGTGGCGCAGGAACCACACGCGGGCCAGCCCGGCCACGCGCTCCAGCGCCTCGGGCTCCTCGAAGAGGTGGGTCGCGCCGGGCACGATCTCGAGCTGGGACGGCGCGGCGAGCACGGCCTGGGCGTCACGGTTGAGCCCGATCACGACGGGGTCCCGCTCGCCGACGATCAGCAGCGTCGGCGCCGTGACGTGACGAAGCGCGTCGCCCGCCAGGTCGGGGCGGCCGCCGCGGGACACGACGGCCCGCACACGGTCGGGCCGCTCCGCCGCGGCGATCAGCGCCGCGGCCGCGCCCGTGCTGGCGCCGAAGCAGCCGACGGGAAGACCGGCGACCGCCGGGTCGGCGGCCAGCGCGTCGACGGTCGCGGCCAGCCGCCGCCCCAGCAGCGCGACGTCGAAGCGCCACTGGCGCGTCCTGAGGTCGACGGCCTCCTCCTCGGCGGTCAGGAGATCCATCAGCAGCGTGGCGAGGCCCGCGTCGACGAGCACCTGCGCGACCGCGCGGTTGCGCGGGCTCAGCCGGCTGCTGCCGCTCCCGTGGGCGAAGACGACCAGGCCGATCGGCTCCTGCGGGACTGTGAGGTCGCCGACCAGCCGCCCGCCCGGCGCGGTGATGGCGATCGGGCGCTCGCGCTGAGCCGCGGCTGCCCGCATCCCAACGTGGCACGAAGGGGGCAGGGACGTCCCACCCGGGTCCGGCCGGGCGGCGCGCTGATTTCGGGACGAGCGGGCGCTCGTTCGAGCCATGAGGTCCTTCGGACGCTCGCGATCGGGTGACCAAATATAGGTCACCGGATGACGAGCCTCGTATGCGGCACCGAACTTCCCCGCCCAGACGCCCGCCGACGAGCGACTCCCCGGCGTGGCCGGCACCGAACATCGCGAACATCTTTTTCGCGGGGCTGTCGATTTCGCCCCGTCCCGTTCGTCCAACCGGCGACCATCCCAGCAAGGAGTCATCGATGAAGTACATGCTGTTGATCCACCAGGGCACCACCCCGACGCCGGGAACCGACGCATGGGAGACCCTGCCCGAGGACGAGAAGGGCGCGGTCTACGCCGACTACAAGGCGCTCAACGACACGCCCGGCGTCAGCCCCGGCATGCAGCTGTCGTCCCCCGACACGGCGACGACGGTCCGGGTGCAGGACGGCAAGACGCTGACCACCGACGGCCCGTTCGTCGAGCTCAAGGAGGCCATCGGCGGCTACCTGCTCTTCGAGGCCGACGACCTCGACGCGGCGATCGAGCTGGCTGCGCGGATCCCGGCGGCGCGCATGGGTGGCGCCATCGAGGTGCGCCCGATTGTGGAGTGGTAGCGATCCTCGAGCAGACCTTCCGCGAGCGGTGGGGCTATGTCCTCGCCGCCCTGATCGGCCTCCTCGGCGACTTCGACCTCGCCGAGGAGGCCGCGCAGGAGGCCTTCGCGATCGCCGCCGAGCGCTGGCCCCGCGACGGCGTGCCGGCCAGCCCGAGCACGTGGCTGGTGACGACCGCCCGCAACCGGGCGATCGACCGCATCCGCCGCGACCGCACGCTGACCGCCAAGACACGGCTGCTCGAGGTGCCCGAGGCAGCGGAGGACCCGATGGACGACACGCCATTCCCCGACGAGCGTCTCGAGCTCGTCTTCACCTGCTGCCACCCGGCGCTGGCCACCGACGCGCAGGTCGCGCTCACGCTGCGGACGCTCGGTGGCCTGAGCACCGGCGAGATCGCGCGCGCCTTCCTGGTCGGCGAGCCGACCATGGCCCAGCGGCTCGTGCGGGCCAAGCGCAAGATCAAGGCCG
>JAWVGD010000509.1:0-5952 GCA_033855515.1 Baekduia sp. | reverse complement strand
TTCGAGCGGATCCACCGCTCGAACCTCGTCGGCATGGGCGTGCTGCCGCTGCAGTTCCCCGAGGGCGAGACCGCCGAGTCGCTCGGCCTGACCGGTGAGGAGGAGTTCACGATCACCGGGCTGGCCGAGCCGATGAACGCCGGCGAGCTGCCGCGCGAGGTCGAGGTGCAGGCCGGCGATGTGTCCTTCAGCGCCCGCGTGCGGATCGACACGCCCAAGGAGGCCGACTACTTCCGCCACGGCGGCATCCTGCGCTACGTGCTGCGCCAGCTGGCGGCGACGGCCTAGAGAGCGCGGGTTCGTGACCCGCAAGGGAACCTGGCCCTCTGGGCCAGCGTTCCCCTAGCCCTACGCCACCGCCGCGTCATCGCCGGCCGCCGACCCCGGCCGGCGGCCGGCCACGCGGATGGCGTCGAAGAGCTCGTCGACGTCGACGGCCTTGTCGACGATCCCGGACGCTCCGGCGGCGATCGCGGCCTGCTCGGTCGCGTGGTTCGGGTCCGCGGTGTAGAGCAGGACGGCAGGGGCGACCGGCTCGGCCTTCAGCGCGCGGCACAGCTCGATGCCGTCCTCGTGGCCGAGGCGGTGGTCGAGGACCACCACGTCCGGGCGGGTGCGACGCAGCAGGCGCCACATGGCGTCGCCGTCGGCGGCGCCGCCGACGCACCGGAAGCCGGGGTCGGCACGCAGCACGGCTTCCAGGCCGGCGCGGAGCACGGGGTGGTCGTCGACGACGAGAACGCGGATCATGGAGGGAGGCAGAACTCTGACTGGTGGACGGCCACGTGTCGATACGGGTACCCGGCCCATCGTCGCAACGTCGTCCGCGGCCCAAAGGTGACGCACCACAACTCGCGGCTCCCGCCCGAACCCGGCGCTCAGGACCGAGCGGTCCACGCGCTGCATGGCAAGACCCCGTGCGCGGGCAGTACCCTGGCGCCGTGCCTCTCCCTGACGTCCTTCGCAGCCTGCTGACCGCGACCGGCCCGTCGGGCTATGAGGGCGCCCCCGCGCGCGCGTTCGCCGAGGCCTGCGCCCCGTTCGCCGAGGTCACGACCGACGTCATGGGGTCGGTCGCCGCGCGCGTCAAGGGCACCGGCGACGGTCCGTCGGTCGCCATCGTCGGCCACATCGACGAGATCGGCCTCATCGTCACCCACATCGACGACAAGGGCTACCTGAGCTTCATCGGCGTGGGCGGCTGGGACCCCGTGATCCTCGTCGGCCAGCGCGTGGTGCTGACCACGCGCGAGGGCGTCATCGCGGGCGTCGTGGGCAAGAAGCCGATCCACCTCCTCAAGGAGGAGGAGCGCAAGCGCCCCGCCGAGATGAAGGACCTGCACATCGACGTCGGCGCCAAGGACGGCGACGAGGCCAAGGCCATGGTCCGCATCGGCGACGTCGCGGTGATCGCCGGCGACCCGGTCGAGCTGCCCAACGACCGCGTCGTGGCGCGGGCCCTGGACAACCGCCTCGGCTGCTACGTCGCCTACGAGGCGGCGCGCCTCGTCGCCGACGCCGGCGGCGCGGCGGGCGACGTCATCGCCGTGGCCGCCGTGCAGGAGGAGACGACCTTCGGCGGATCGCGGACGTCGGCGCACTCGCTGCGGCCCGACATCGCGATCGTCGTCGACGTGACGCACGCCACCGATGCGCCCGGCGTCGACGAGCGCGAGAACGGCTCCCACCACTTCGGCACAGGCCCGGTCATCGAGCGCGGCTCGACGCTGCACCCGGCCGTCTTCGAGCTGCTGCACGAGGCCGCCGAGGCCGATTCGATCCCGTTCACGGTCTCGGCCTCCGCGCGTGGGACCGGAACCGACGCCGACGCCTTCAACATCAGCCGCGGAGGCATCCCGACCGGGCTGGTCGGCCTGCCGCTGCGCTACATGCACTCGCCGGTCGAGATGGTGCAGCTCGACGACGTCGCCAACGCGGCCAGGCTCATCGCCGCGTTCGCACGGCGCCTGACGGCCGACACGCAGCTCGGGCGTTAGGCGACCGCGTGGTCTAATGGGTCCCTCTTTTGCTGCTGCTCTTCGACATCGACGGCACGCTGCTGCTCAAGGCGTCCCGGGAACACGCCGAGGCGCTCCACGCGGCGCTGAAGCGCATCCATCACATCGAGCTCCCGGACGGGAAGGTCGAGGCGGCGGGGCGGACCGACCTCGCGATCGCCCGGTCGATCCTGACGCTCGCGGGCGTCTCGGCCGAGCGCATCGACGCGCGCGCCGACGACGTGCGGGCGATGGTGTGCGCGGAGTACTCCCGGCGCTGCCCGCACGATCTGTCGGACCGCCTCTCGCCCGGGATCGTCGCGGCGCTCGACGCGCTGGCCGCCCGCGACGATGTCTGCCTCTCGCTCGTGACCGGCAACCTGGAGCCCGTCGCGCGCCTCAAGCTCCAGCGCGCCGGCATCGCCCACTTCTTCGGCGACGGGCAGGGTGCGTTCGGCTCCGACGACGAGGATCGCTCGATCCTTCCGGAGATCGCGCGCTGCCGGGCCGGTCGCCGGGGGCGGCCGTATCCGGTCGAGGCGACGGTGATCATCGGCGACACCCCGCGCGACATCGCCTGCGCGCGCGCCGACGGGGTGCGGGTCGTCGGGATCGCCACCGGCCCGTTCCGGCCGGCCGACCTGAAGGGCGCCGACGCGGTCGTCACCCACGCGCGGGAGCTGCCCGCCGCGATCGCCGGCCTGTTCTAGCCCGGCAGCGTCCAGTAGCCGTCGAAGCCCACGGGCTGCTCGACGGCCACGCGGCTGAGCGCCTCGCGCGCGTCGTCGAAGTCGATGTCGCACACGACCGCGACCTCCTTGGTCGCCAGCGGCGTGCCGGTCCAGGCCAGGACCTCCTCGACCGTCTCCGGCGCGGCCCGGCGCTCCAGGCCCGGCAGCAGGTTGGCGGTGACGACGTCGTAGACCGGAAACGGCTGGAAGCCGGGCACGGCGATCCGGACGCCGTCGGCCCTGCGCTCGATCTCGTAGGACGGGCACGTGTAGCGACGCCCGCCCGACCAGTTGGCGAGCTTGGCGTCGAGCACGCGTGCGGCGGCCGACGGCTCGCGCGCGGCGGCCATGTCGTGGTCCATCGCCGCCTGCACGTCCTCGGCCGCCATCCAGCCGCGCAGCGTGGCGGGATCGAGCCCGGCGTCGGTCGCGGCGCCGTCGATCGTCGCATCGGCGTCCAGCAGCTCACCGGAGAAGTGGCGGACCCGGAGCCGGCGCAGGAGCGAGCGCATCTGCTCCGGCGCGTGCAGCCGCGCGGCGACCACGGCGCGGCAGGCCGGGATGGTCGCGGCCATGCGCTCCCGCTCGGCGGTGGCGATCGGCATCCCGTGCTCGCGGCTGATCTTGCGGAAGGCCTGTGACTGCACCGCGGGGGTGAAGCCCTTGTCGGCCATCTCCTGGCCGGAGTCCGACAGCCCGACCATCCGCACGTCCCACTCGAGCTGGTCGCCGTAGAGCCAGCTCAGCCGCCGCCGGAACGGCTCGGCGCTGAAGGCCCACGGGCAGCCCGGATCGGTGTACTCGGTGATGACGACGTCGGCGGCCATGGGCTACACGCTAGGGCGACGGCGCCGACGAGGTCGCATGGCGCGCCCGGAGTCGGGGCACACTTGCCCCATGGCCAAGAAGAGCAAGCAGGAAGAGCTGATCGAGCGGCTGCACGCCAACGGCGTGCGCAAGCGCGTCGCGACCGCGATCACCGGCGCCCGCGGCGGCCGGCGCAAGGGCGAGAAGCAGGCGCGCGAGGTCCTCAAGCAGCTCGAAGCCGCGACCGAGGCGATCCGCGACGACATCCTCGGGCGCAGCACGAAGCGCTCCGAAGCTGCCAAGAAGGCGGCCCGCACCCGCAAGCGCAACGCGGACAAGCGCTCCGCCGCAGCCAAGAAGGGCGCCGCGAAGCGCGTGGCCAAGACGGGCTCCGGGCGCGCCCGGGCGAAGGCGACCGCCAAGAAGAAGTAGGCGGCCGCTCCGGCGCGGACCTGATCAGGTCCGCGTGAGCTTCTTGTAGGAGATGCGGTGCGGCCGGTCGGCCTCGTCGCCGAGCGTCGCGCGCCGCCACTCCTCGTAGGCCTCGAAGTTGCCCTCGAACCACGTGACCTTCGAGTCGCCCTCGAAGGCGAGCACGTGCGTCGCGACGCGGTCGAGGAACCAGCGATCGTGGGAGATGACCACCGCGCAGCCGGCGTAGTTCAGCAGCGCCTCTTCGAGCGCCCGCAGCGTGTCGGTGTCGAGGTCGTTGGTCGGCTCGTCCAGCAGCAGCAGGTTGCCGCCGGTGCGCAGGAGCTTCGCCAGGTGGACCCGGTTGCGCTCACCGCCCGACAGCATGTCGATCTTCTTCTGCTGCTCGGCCTTCTTGAAGTTGAAGCCCGACGTGTAGGCGCGGGAGTTCATGACCCGCTCGCCGACCTTGATCTGCTCCAGGCCGCCGGAGATCTCCTCCCAGACGGTCTTGTCGGGGTCCAGCGAGTCGCGGCTCTGGTCGACGTAGGAGATCTGGACCGTGTCGCCGATACGGAGCTTGCCCTCGTCAGGCTCCTCCTGGCCGGCGATCATCTTGAAGAGCGTGGTCTTGCCCGCGCCGTTGGGGCCGATGACGCCCACGATGCCGCCGGGCGGCAGGTCGAACTCGAGGTCGTCGATGAGCAGCTTGTCGCCGAAGCCCTTGCGGAGCTTGTCGGCCTGCACGACGACGTTGCCGAGGTGCGTGGCCACCGGGATGTGGATCTGGACGTCGTCGAGCTTGATGTTCTTCTCTTCGGCGACCAGGGCCTCGTAGTTGGAGATGCGCGCCTTCTGCTTGGTCTGGCGGCCCTTCGGGTTCTTGCGGACCCACTCGAGCTCGGCCTTGATGACGCGCTCCTTGGCCAGGTCGCGGCGCTCCTGCATCTCCAAGCGCTTCTCCTTCTGCTGCAGCCAGGAGGTGTAGTTGCCCTCGTACGGGATGCCGCGGCCGCGGTCGAGCTCGAGGATCCAGCCCGCGACGTTGTCGAGGAAGTAGCGATCGTGGGTCACCGCGACGACGGCGCCCTCGTAGTCGGCGAGGTAGCGCTCCAGCCAGCCGACCGACTCGGCGTCGAGGTGGTTGGTCGGCTCGTCGAGAAGCAGCAGGTCGGGGGCGCTGAGCAGCAGGCGGCACAGCGCGATGCGGCGGCGCTCGCCACCCGACAACGTGGTGACGTCGGCGTCGCCCGGCGGGCAGCGCAGCGCGTCCATCGCGTAGTCGATCGTCGTGTCGAGGTTCCAGCCGTCGGCCGCGTCGATCTTGGCCTGCAGCTCGGCGAACTCGTCGGCGGTCTCGTCGGAGTAGTTCATGGACAGCTCGTTGAAGCGGTCCATGAGCGCCTTGGTCCCGGCGACTCCGTCGAGCACGTTCTCGCGCGCGGTCTTCTGCGGGTCGAGCTCGGGCTCCTGGTGGAGCATGCCGACGGTCGCGCCGGGCGCGAGCATCGCCTCGCCGCTGCGGAAGTCGGTGTCGATGCCGGCCATGATCCTCAACAGCGTCGACTTGCCCGCGCCGTTGTAGCCGAGCACGCCGATCTTCGCGCCGGAGTAGAACGCGAGCGTGACGTCGTTGAGGATCGGCTTCTCGGGCCCGAAGGCCTTGGTGAGCCGCTGCATCTGGAAGATGTACTGAGGCGCCATGGACACCTCAGGATAGGAGGCTCAGCCGGGTGTTGGCACCCAGGCGTGCCCGGCGAACACGGGTTCGGGATGCAGGGCGACGCCGAAGGCCTCCTCGACCCCCGCCCCGATCTCCTGCGCGAGGGCCACGAGCTCGGCCGTGGTGCCCTCGCCGCGGTTGGTCAGCGCCAGCACATGCTTGCTCGAGATCGCGATCCCGCGCGGGTTGCCGTAGCCCTTGGTGAAGCCGGCGTGCTGGATCAGCCAGGCGGCGCTGGTCTTCGTCCGGCCGTCGGGCTCCGGGAAGGCGGGAAGGCCGGCGC
>JAWVGD010000508.1:0-2594 GCA_033855515.1 Baekduia sp. | reverse complement strand
CGAGGTCGACGTGGCGATCGTGACGCCGATCGACGGGTCGTCGACGTGCAGGACCGGCAGCGGGCGCGGGTCGTTGAGGTCGGCCAGCGTCTCGCCGATCGTGACCTCCGGAAGGCCCGCGACGGCGCAGATCTCGCCCGGGCCCGCCTCCTCGACCGGCACGCGGTGCAGGCCGTCGGTGACGAACAGCTCGGTGATCTTGCCGCGCGTGACGGTCTCGCCGTCGGCGCGGCACCAGCCGATGTCGCCCTTGCGCAGCGTGCCCTGACGGACGCGGCAGACGCCGAGGCGGCCGAGGTACGGATCGGCGTCGAGGTTCGTGACGAGCGCCTGGGCCGGGTGCTCGGGGTCGTAGGAGGGCGGCGGGACCGTCTCGACGAGCAGGTCCAGCAGCGGCCGCAGCGACTCGCCGGGGATCGTCTGGTCCAGCGACGCCGTGCCGGCCTTCGCGTTGGTGAAGACGATCGGGAACTCGAGCTGGTCCTCGGCGGCGTCGAGGTCCAGGAAGAGCTCCTCGACCTCGTGGACGACCTCGTCGATGCGCGCGTCGGGCCGGTCGACCTTGTTGATGACGAGCACGACCGGCAGGCGGCTCTCGAGCGCCTTGCGCAGCACGAAGCGGGTCTGGGGCAGCGGGCCTTCGGACGCGTCCACGAGCAACAGGACGCCGTCGACCATCGTGAGACCACGCTCGACCTCGCCGCCGAAGTCGGCGTGGCCCGGCGTGTCGATGATGTTGAGCTTCGTGTCGCCGTACTGGACCGCGGTGTTCTTGGCGAGGATCGTGATGCCCCGCTCGCGCTCCTGGTCCATGGAGTCCATGACGCGATCCGTCAGCGCTGCACCCTCCCGGAAGGCGCCCGACTGGCGCAGCATGGCGTCGACCAGCGTGGTCTTGCCGTGGTCGACGTGGGCGATGATCGCGACGTTGCGGAGGTCGTCGCGGGTCGCGGAGAAGGTGGGATTAACGGCGGGCATGCGCCGCAAGAGGCTAGGGGGTCGCGGCCCGCGGGGAGATCCGGCGGACCGCGACCCCCGTGCGGCGGTCAGCCGGCCGGGGTGATGTTCTGGTTGCGGTGCAGCGCGTTGTCGGGGTCGTAGAGGGCCTTGACCGCCTGCAGGCGCGCCCACGTCTGGGGCCCGTAGGCGTCCTGGACGCGCTGGGTGCCCTCGTCGTCGAGGAAGTTCACGTAGGCCCCACCGGTCGTGTGCTCCTGCACCGACGCGTACGTGTCGCGGCCCCAGGCCAGGGCCTCCTCGTCCTGAGCCGGATCCGTCCAGCGCGAGATGAGGTTCAGGACGTAGGGCGCGTCACGGTGCGGGAACGCCGACGCGTCGGCGGGCACGCGGGCGACCGCGCCGCCCATGAGGTGGACGTGGAGCTCACACGACGGTCCGGGCTTGCGCTCGTAGCCGTCGACGAGGCGGTCGATCGCCGCGTCGTCCAGGTTGGCCAGGTAGCCCGCCTTCATGTGGTTGCGGGCGCCCTTGCCCCACAGCGGGTCGATCAGCTGCTGCAGCGCCACGTAGGGGATCGGCCCGAGGAGGTCGACCGCCACGTCGCCGAGCGCGCGGACGGGCTCGAAGACCCGGTCGCCGTCCTCGACGGGGCCGTTGTAGCAGGCGACGAGCGCGACGACGGGCTTGCCGTGCAGCGCCTCGGGCAGGAACGGCGCGGGCGGCGCGGTGGTGAGGTTCAGCAGCGGGGTCAGCTCGTCGGGCAGCCCGGAGTCGCCCCACTCACGGAAGAAGCGCAGCAGCTCGGGGGCGCGGTGGCCCTCGAAGAACGCGACGCCGCCGTAGACGACCGGGCCGACCTGGCCGAGCTGGAAGTCCAGCGAGGTGACCACGCCGAAGTTGCCGCCGCCGCCCTTCAGCGCCCAGAGCAGCTCGGCCTCCTCGTCGGAGGCCATGCCGGCGCGCACGAGGCGCCCGTCGGCGGTGACGACGTCGGCGCCGAGGAGGCGGTCGCAGGCCAGGCCCTGGGAGCGGACGAGGTGCCCGATGCCGCCGCCGAGCGTGAAGCCCGCGATGCCCGTGGTGGAGACGAGCCCGCCCGTCGAGGCGAGGCCGAAGGCCTGGGTCTCGTGGTCGAGCTCGTGCCACTGCAGCCCGGCCTGGGCGGTGACGCGGCGGCGCACCGGGTCGACGCGGGCGCCCTTCATGGGCCCGAGGTCGATGACGATCCCGCCGTCGACGCTCGAGAAGCCGGGGATGCTGTGGCCGCCGCCGCGGACGGCCATCTCCAGGCCCTCGCTGCGGGCGAACTGCACCGCGGCGACGACGTCGGCGACGCCGGCGCAGCGGACGACGAGGGCCGGGCGCCGGTCGTCGAACATGCCGTTCCAGATGGTGCGGGCGTCGTCGTAGCCGGCGTCGCCGGGGGCGAGCGCCTGGCCGCGGAGGCCCTCGCGCAGCTCCTGCACCGTGCCGGCGTCCACGGAGCCGCGCTGTTGGTCGATCGTGCTCATGGCGATCCTCTCGCTGGGGGGTGGTCTCGGTGTCGGAGCGACCCTAGGTCCGGGTGTCTTTGCGCCCGCTTAGCGGTTGCTGCGCAGCGACGGCGGCGACGCCGAGCGGGTCGCCGACGGCGG
>JAWVGD010000507.1:0-2867 GCA_033855515.1 Baekduia sp. | reverse complement strand
CCGGCGCGGCGGGCGGGCAGGAGCTCGGGTGGTGGGACGCGATACGGGATGCCGGCGGCGGCGATCTTGCGCTTGGCGCGCACGAGGCGCTGCGCCATCGTGGTCTCCGAGACCAGGAAGGCGCGGGCCACCTCGGCGGTGGTCAGGCCGCCGAGCGACTTGACGGTCAGGGCCACGCGGGCCTCCATCGACAGCGCCGGGTGGCAGCAGGTGAAGATCAGGCGCAGCCGGTCGTCGCCGATGGCGTCGGACGCGAGGTCGTCGGGGTCTTCGGGCTGGTCGGGGTCTTCGGGGTCTTCGGGGTCGCCCGGGTGCGCGGCGAGGCCGGCGTCGCGGGCGGCGAGCGCGGCGAGCCGGGTGATCCGGTCGGCCAGCCCGCGCTCACGCCGCAGCCGGTCGATCGCGCGGCGGCGCGCGGTCGTCGTGATCCACGCGCCGGGGCGCTCCGGGACGCCGTCGCGCGGCCACGTCGCGACGGCGGCGGCGAAGGCGTCCTGCAGCGCGTCCTCCGCCAGGCCGAAGTCGCCGACCTGGCGGATCAGCGTCGCGAGGATCGCCGGGCCTTCCTCGCGGAAGGCCCGGGCGATGGCGACGTCCTCGCCTAGGGGCTCGGACATCGCGGCGGGTACTCGCCCAGGGGCTCGCACGCCGCGCCCCTGGGCCGTGTGGTCGCCGTGGTCGCCGTCATGGCGCGTCGAAGGACATGACCGGACGGACCTCGATGCTGCCGTAGGGCGCGCAGGGCACCTTCGACGCCCAGGCCACCGCGGCGTCCCGGTCGGGCACGTCGATGGCGTAGTAGCCGCCGAGCATCTCCTTGGTCTCGGCGAACGGCCCGTCGGAGACGAGCGTCTCGCCGTCGCGGACGCGGACGGTCGTCGCCGCGTCGAGGCCCTCCAGGGCGTTGTTGCCGAGGTGGGCGCCCGCGTCGGTGAGCGCTCGCCCGTAGTCCATCCACTGCTGCATCGACGCACGCGCGTCGGGGTCGTCACGGACCTCGGCGGGGACGTAGAGCAACAACATGAACTTCATCGCGCGGCTCCTCAGCCCTGGTCGAAGACCATGATCGGGCGGACCTCGACGCTGCCATAGCCGACGCTCGGGATCTTCGCCGCCCAGGCGAGCGCGGCGTCGAGATCGGGGACGTCGATGAGGTAGTAGCCGCCGAGCAGCTCCTTGGTCTCGGCGAACGGGCCGTCGCTGACGAGCGTCTCGTCCTCCCGCACGCGGACGGTCGCCGCGGTGTCGACGCCCTGCAAAGCGTCGCCGGCGACGAGCACGCCGGCCTTGCCGAGGTCCTCGGTGTACTGCATCCAGCGGGGGTACTCGGCGGCCAGCTCTTCGGGGCTGGGGCGGCCTTCGCCTTCGGTGGGCACGTAGATGAGCAGCAGGTACTGCATGGGACGCCTCCGTGGGTCGTGTCGCCGGCCGGCGGTCGCCGGCCGTTCGAAGACTCGACGGCCGGCCTGCGCCGATTCGACACCCTGAGGGCCCGATGTGTCAACGTGGCGCGTTGCCGCTCACGCCCGAACGGGTCAGCGCCAGGGAACGGGGTCGCCCCACGGGGACGGCGCGTCGGGCTCGCGGCCGGTGCCCTCCAGGAGCGCGGCGCGCTGCCACGGGTTGGCCGCGGGCGGCGCTTCGACGACGACCGGGGCGTAGTCGCGCAGGAACTGCTCGACGGCGGCGATGACCGCCGCGGCCTCCTCCGGGGACGCCGACGGGGCGACGATCTCCAGCTTCGGGCGGCGGTTCGGCACGGCGGAGACCCTACCGCCCGCTGCCCGGCAGAGCGGCGGCGAGCATCTCGGCCGCCTCGGTGAGGCTCTGCTCGACGAGGCGGGCGGCCTCCTCGGCGTCGCCGCGCTCCAGCGCCGCGATGATCGCCGGATGGCTGTTCTCGCCGGGCGTGAACGCCTTGCGGGTGAAGATCCAGAGGTCCATCCGGCGCAGGCGGGGCAGGAGGAGGTCGACGCTGACCTGGAGGTCGGGGTCGCCGGCGGCGTCGAGCAGGACCCGGTGAAAGGCATCGTCGGCGGCGATCGCGTCGTCGACGCGCGACTCGGCGAGCGCGGCGACGTAGTCGGCGTCGGCGGCGCGGAGCCGGTCCAAGTCGGCGGGGCGCAGGTGGGGCGTGCCGTCGCGGGTGGCGGCGCCGTGTAGCTCGGCGCAGCGGGCGAACGCCTCCCGGGCCAGGTGGAGGTCGAAAGGCGGCGGTTCGTCGGTCATCTGGTTCACGCAACGCTACTCCCGGACAAAGGTGCCGCCCTAGTCTTCGGTCGCATGTCCGACGTGCCAGTCCTCGACCATGACGCGGTGCTCGCGGCGGTTTCCGCGCGCGACGCGATCGATCGCACGCGGGAGGCGTTCCTCCGCTACCAAACGGGCGAGTGGCAGATGCCCGCCAAGGTCTACCTGGAGGCGCCGCCGCACGGGGACTTCCGGGCCATGCCGGCATTGGGCGACGGCCTGGCGATCCTGAAGTGGGTCTCCTCGTTCCCCGGCAACCCCGAGCACGGGCTGGCCACCGTCCAGGGCCTGCTGCTGGTCAACGACGCGGAGACCGCGGTCCCGCTGGCGATCGTCGACGCACGCTCGGTGACGGCGCTGCGCACGGGCGCGGTGGCGCCCGTGGCGACCCGGGCGCTGGCCCGCGAGGACGCGTCGACGGTCGGCATCGTCGGCTGCGGCCTGCACGGCGCGTGGGCCGCGCGCTGCCTCGCGGCCGACGGCTACGGGCCCGGCGTCTGCTTCGACCCGCGTCCGGAGGCGGCGGCCGCGCTGGCCGAGGAGCTCGGCTGGCGCGCCGGCACCCGCGAGGAGGCGCTCGACGCCGACGTCGTGTGCTGCGTCACGCCGGGCGGCGA
>JAWVGD010000506.1:0-3327 GCA_033855515.1 Baekduia sp. | reverse complement strand
GTTGCCGCCGAGGATCGCGGCGGGGCGTGGGATGCAGCGATCTGGGGAAGTCTGCTTCTGAGCCATGATGACATCGACGAATGTAACATCGAACCGTGTCGCAAGCCGCTGACACCTACCAACGCCTTTCGTCCACACCGCCCGGCCGCTTTCTCGTCGGCCGCCTGGGCCTCCCCGAATCCACGCCGCTCAGGCGCCACGAGGCGGGGCAGCCGCTGGTGGACGGGTTCGCGCTGCTCGGCGCCGCCGGGCGCGGGCGCTTGCTGTCGTCGGTGGACGCGGTCCTCGCGGCCGCCGGGGCCGAGGGCCGCCGCGAGCCCGCCGAGGGCGCCGAGCGCTACGCCGCCGTGGTCTTCGACGCCTCGGCGATCGCGACGTCCGACGACCTGGGCGCCCTGCGCGACTTCTTCTCACCGGTCATCGACCGGATCGCGCCCAGCGGCCGCCTGATCGTCCTCGGCACGCCGCCCGAGCAGGCGGCCGACCGCCGCGCCGCCGTCGCGCAGCGCGCGCTGGAGGGGTTCGTCCGCTCCGCCGCCAAGGAGCTGCATCACGGCGCGACCGGGCAGTTGGTGTACGTCGCGCCGGGCGCCGAGGCCAACGCCGAGTCCACGCTGCGCTTCCTGCTGTCGTCCAAGTCGGCCTACGTCTCGGGGCAGGTCATCCGCGTCGGCCCCGGCGAGAGCCGCGTGCCCGAGGACTGGGACCGCCCGCAGGCCGGCCGGGTGGCCGCCGTGACGGGCGCCTCACGGGGCATCGGCGCGGCGATCGCCCAGACGCTGGCCCGGGACGGCGCGCACGTCGTGGCCATCGACGTGCCCGGCCAGGGCGAGGATCTCGCCGCCGTCGCCAACGCCATCGGGGGGACGGCGCTCGCGCTCGACATCACCGCCGCCGGCGCGCCGGCCGCGCTGGCCACCCACCTCCGGGAGCGCCACGGCGGCGTCGACGTCCTGGTGCACAACGCCGGCATCACGCGCGACCGGACGCTCGCCCGGATGAAGCCCGAGCGCTGGGACGCCGTGCTCGACGTGAACCTGTCGGCGCAGGAGCGCCTCAACGACGCGCTGCTGGATGCCGAGCTGCTCGGCGCCGGGGCACGCGTGGTCGCGGTCTCCTCGATCGGCGGCATCGCAGGCAACCGCGGCCAGACGAACTACGCGGCCAGCAAGGCGGGCGTCATTGGGATCGTCGCGACGCTCGCGCCCGAGCTCGCCTCCCGCGGCGCGACGATCAACGCGGTCGCACCGGGGTTCATCGAGACGCAGATGACCGCCGCCATGCCGCTCGTCGTCCGCGAGGGCGGCCGGCGGATGAACAGCCTCGCCCAGGGCGGCCTGCCGATCGACGTGGCCGAGACGATCGCGTGGATGGCGAGCCCCGCCTCGGGCGGCGTCAACGGCAACGTCGTGCGCGTGTGCGGCCAGAGCCTCATCGGGGCCTGAGCGCCGTGGCCGCCGAGACCGCAACGGAGACCCGCACGCTGCGCGGCGCGCCCGGTGCGGCGACGCTCTACCCGCGGGCGGTGGCCGGCGCGCTGCCGCTCGTGGGACGCCTGCCGCTGATCGGCCGCCGCGGTGGCGGCGCGCTGCCCGACCTCGCGCTCGCGCTGCCCGACGTCACCCTCGAGCCGGGGCGCGTCGCCGACTACGCCCGGGTCTGCGGCTTCGCGATCCGCGACGAGCTGCCCGCGACCTACCTGCACGTGCTCGCGTTCCCGCTGGCGATGGCGCTCATGACCGACCGGTCGTTCCCCTTCGGCGTCCTCGGCCTCATCCACGTGGCCAACCGCATCGACCACCTCCGGCCCGTCCGGCTGGGCGAGCGGCCCACGTTGCGCGTCCACGCCGAGGGGCTGCGCGCGCATCCCAAGGGCCGGCAGTTCGACGTCGTCGCGGTCGCGGCGGTCGAGGGCGAGCGCGTCTGGGAGGGGCGCAGCACGTACCTGCGTCAGGGCGGCGGTGACCGCGACGGCGACGCGCAGGGCGCCGGGACCAAGACCAAGACCTCCAACACCTCCGGTGAGCGCCCGGAGCCGCCGGAGCCCGAGGCGCTGTGGACGGTCCCCGGCGACACCGGCCGGCGCTACGCCGCGGTCTCGGGCGACCGCAACCCCATCCACCTGCACGACCTCAGCGCCAAGGCGTTCGGCATGCCGCGCGCGATCGCGCACGGCATGTGGCTCAAGGCCCGCTGCCTCGCGGCGCTGGATCCCGAGCTCCCGGCGGCGTTCGCCGTCGAGGTCCGCTTCAAGCGCCCGGTCCTGCTCCCGGCGACGGTCGGGTTCTCCTCGGCCGCCACGACGGGCGGCCGCCGATTCGCCCTCCACGATGCCCGGCGCGGCGCCCCGCACCTCGAGGGACAGCTGGGCGACTAGTGGGCCGCGCGGCCCGAGCAGCCCAAGTTGTCGGCAGCGCCCGCGCGTTCCTGGCTCCCCCGGATGCCGACCGGGGGATCCAGCGCCATCTACGGACCGCTTCAGGCCGCTTCGGCCGCCAGCGCGCCTCGCGGCGCGGCGAACGGCGGCCGCAGCGCCCACCAGCAGGCCACCGCACCGGCGAGCGCGAGCGCGGTGCAGACCCACAGCGCGTCGTGCAGCCCGCCGACGTAGGCGGCGGGATCGCCGTGGCCCAGCGCCGCCTGGGCGGGGATCAGCGCGCCGAGCGCCGCGACGCCCACGGCGATGCCCGCCTGGCGGAACGTGTCGTTGACGCCGGCGGCCAGGCCGCTCTGGCGCTCCGGCACCGACCCGAGCGCGAACCCGCTGATCGCCGGGTTGAACAGGCCCGTGCCGATCATCGCGAGGATCGAGCCCGGCAGGCCCACCGTCCAGGACGAGTGCACCTGGGCCATCGTGAGCAGCGCCATGCCGGCGCCGACGAGCACGAGCCCGACGGAGACCATCGCGCGGCCCGAGACGCGCTCGCCCATGGCGCTCGTCGCGCCCGACACGAAGAACATGATCACGGTGCCGGGCAGGTAGACCAGGCCGGCCTCGATCGCCGACAGGCCGAGCACCTGCTGAAGGTAGAGCGTCATGTAGAAGAACACGGCGAAGAACGACGCGGAGATCGCGAACGCGCCGATCTGCGCACCGGTGAAGGCGCCGTTGCGAAACAGGGTGAGCGGGAGCATCGGCTCGGCGACGCGCGTCTCGATGGCCAGGAACGCCAGGAGGAGCGTGACCGCGGCCCCGAGCTCGGCGACGATGAGCGCGCTGCCCCAGCCGTCCTCGTTGCCACGCAGCAGCGCCAGGATGAGCAGGAACAGGCCGGCGGTGAGCGTGATGAGGCCGCCGAGGTCCACGCGCCGCGCCGCCCGGTCCTT
>JAWVGD010000505.1:0-5665 GCA_033855515.1 Baekduia sp. | reverse complement strand
GGCATGGTGTCGAAGTTCATGCCGTAGACCGTCCCGACCAACGTGGGGGCGAAGAGGATCGCGGCCCAGGCGGAGATCTTCTTGACCTCCTCGTTCTGGGCGTTGGAGACCTCGCTGAGCGCCTTCGTCTCCAGCGTGAGGTTGACGTTGAGGATGTTCTGCAGCAGCTGACGGAAGCCGTCGGCCTGCTCCTGGACCCGCAGCGCGTGGTCTTGGACGTCACGGAGGTAGCGGCGCTCCTCGTCGTCGACGGCGGCCATGAGCTGCTCGATCATCCCCGGCAGCGGCTTGGTGGCGCGCTGGAAGTTGATGACCTCGCGCGTGAGCTCGTAGATCCGGCGCGAGGCGTCGGTGCTGATGTCGAAGACCTCGTCCTCGATCTCGTCGATGTCGTTCTCGACGCCGGCGACGACCGGCGCGTACTCGTCGACCACGCGGTCCATGATCGCGTGCAGCACCGCGACCGGGCCGCGGCGCAGCAGGTCGGGGCGTGCTTCGAGATCGTGGCGCACCTCGCGGAGTCCGGGCGTCTCCCCGTGGCGGACGGTGATGACGAACTGCGGGCCGGCGAAGACATGGACCTCGCCGAACTCGACGGTCTCGGTCTCATCGATGTACCTGGCCGGCCGCAGGACGCAGAAGATCGTCTCCCCGTAGCGCTCCAGCTTGGAGCGCTGATGGGCGTTGACGGCATCCTCGACGGCCAGCTCGTGCAGGTCGAACTCCTGGCTGACCTCGACGAACTCCTCGGCCGTCGGACGGTACAGCCCGATCCAGGCCATGCCGCCGCCGTCACGGCACGCCTCGGCCATCTCGGTCAGATCCGAGGGCTCGGCCACGCGCTGGCCGTCGCGGTAGATGGCGCGGTCGACGATCACGTGGGCGCAACGTACCGTGACGATTCTGGTCGGCGGGGACCTTCACAGCATCTGTACGTCGGCGCCACGCATCCTCATGTCCTGCTCATGACGCGCGACGCACACTGTGGCCATGTCGCATCCCAAAGGACCCTCACCTTCCGACGCGCCGAAGCCCGCCGACACTCCGTCGCACGTCGGCGACCATCACTTCTTCCGTCCCACCGTCGCGCCCCTGCCGCGCCCGGCGCCCGGACCGACACGGCAGTGGTGACGCCGGCCGGCGCTCTGCGCCTCCCCCGGCGGGACCTCCCCGACGATGGAGCAGGCCTCGACGGTCGGCTTGAGCGGCTCGACCAAGCACGCACAGGCCCAGGCCGCGCACGTCGCGCACATCGCTCACTGACCCCGGCGCCCGCCCGGCTCGGGCAGGTGGCGGTGCGCGCGTCCCGAACACCGGGTCGTGGCCCTCGACGACGCCTACGACGAGCTGCTGGCCGAGCAGGACCGCGCCCAGCGTGAACGTCGCGAGCGCCGCGCCGAGCGGACCGCACAGCGATCGCCGCATCGACCGTCACCCTCGTCACGCCCGGGTCCGCGGGTCCGGGCGACGAGCGAGCTCGCGCATCTCGTGCGGACGCCGGGAGGGCGCGTACTGGTGGGGGTGGTGGGGGCGATCGGCGCGCTCACGGTCATCGGCCTGCTCGCGCTCTGGCCGTACGGATGGCATCCGCACGGCAAGGGCGTCGACGCCACGCTTCCGGCCGAGGTGCAGCGCACGTCTGACGGGCAGTGCCCGTCGACGCCGGTTCACCAGATCTGTCGCACGCTCATGGTGCGGGTGGAGGGACGGACGACGAAGCTGTCGGTCGGTCCGGTCACCTACGCCCCCGCCGTGCGTGCCGGAGAACGGATCCGGGTGGTCAAGACGCCGGCGCCGCGCGGCGAGCGGCTGCCCCGTGGCGCCGAGCCCTACAGCTTCGTCGACGTCGACCGCCACGGCGGGCTGCTGTGGCTGGGCCTGGCCGTCGTCGCGCTGGCGCTCGCGCTGCTGCGCTGGCGCGGGCTGCTGGCCGTCGGCGGCGTCGCGCTGTCGCTGTTCATCGTGTTGGCCTTCCTCGTCCCGGCGATCCTGGCGGGTCGCCCTGCGTTGCTGGTGGCCTTGGTGGCGTCGCTGGCGGTGATGTTCGTGACCTTGGTCCTGACCAACGGCCTCGGTGCCCAGACGCTCGCGGCCGCCCTCGGGATCTCGGTCACCCTGGCGCTGGCCTGCGGCCTGGCGGAAGCGGCGGTGACGATCGCGCACCTCGACGGCAAGACCGACGACGCGACCCTCGCGCTCGGGGCCCAGAACGGCACGGTCTCGCTGACCGGCGTCGTCCTGGCCTCGATGCTCGTCGGCGCCCTCGGCGTCCTCGCCGACACCGCGGTCACCCAGGCGAGCGCGGTCATGGCCCTGCGCCGGGCCAACGCCGAGCTCGGGGTGGGCCGTCTCTACCGCGAGGCGCTCGTCGTGGGTCGCGACCACCTCTCGGCCACGATCCACACGCTGGTGCTCGCCTACACCGGTGCCGCCCTGCCGCTCCTGCTCATCATGCGCCAGTCGCGGCTGCCGCTCGGCGACGCGCTCAACACGCAGTCGATCGCCGAGCCGATCGCGGCGACCGTGGTCGGCTGCATCGCGCTGATCGCCGCGGTCCCGTTGACGACGAGCCTGGCCGCGAGCCTGGTGTCGCGCATCCCGGCCGCCGCGCTGCCCGAAGCCCACGGGCACGGCCACAGCCACTGACCGGAATCGAGGGGGTTGCGTTTGTCCGCGGATTCCGCGAAGCTCGCGCGCGCCGGAGCGGAGGCGAACCGGCGCCGCGCGAGAGTGGGCACAGGGTGCCGCGGCATGTCCCGAGGTCTGTCCCACCCACGGAGGAGTCCACATGTCCCGATCCACCCCCCGGCGGATGCGCTGGCGCAGCGCTACGCCCCTGGTCGCCGCGCTCTGCGTCTCGGCGATCGTGTCCGCCCCGGCCACCGCCAGCCCCGCGAAGGTCGGGCCGCCGACCGTCATCGACGCCCTCGGCGACTCGATCACCCGCGGCTACAACTCCCAGGGGGCCGGGTGCAGCCCGTTGGTCGACTGCCCCGCCAACTCCTGGGCGACCGGCACGAACGCCGCGGTCAACAGCTACTACAACCGGGTCAAGGCGCTGAACCCGGCGGTGCAGCTCGCCCGCCCGGTCGCGAGCGCGACGCTCGGTGGCAACGACGCCGTGACGGGCGCGAGGATGGCCGGGCTGCCGGCGCAGGCCACCACCGCGGTCAACGCCCCCAACAAGCCTGACCAGGTCTTGATCCTGCTCGGCGCCAACGACGTGTGCACCTCCGCGGAGGCGACCATGACGCCGGTCGACAGCTTCCGCACGAACCTCCGCACCGGCCTCACGATCCTGAGCTCCGGCCTGCCCGACGCGCGGATCGACGTGTCCTCGATCCCCAACATCTACAACCTGTGGAACGTGCTGAAGGGCAACATCACCGCCCAGCTCACGTGGACGGGGGCCCGGATCTGCCAGTCCATGCTCGCGAGCCCGACGTCGACCACGCCCGCGAACGCCGACCGGCGCGCGCGCGTCCAACAGCGCAACATCGAGTTCAACCAGGCGCTCGGCGAGGTCTGCGCCGAGTTCATCCACTGCCACTACGACGGCGGCGCGGCCTACGCGCTCTCGTTCGCCGCCAGCGATGTCGGCACGCTGGACTTCTTCCACCCCAACACGAACGGCCAGGCCCAAGGCCGCCGCGGCGGCATGGGTCAACGGCCCGAACTTCGCTGACCTCACCGCGCCGACGACGACGATCACCCGCGACCACCCGGCTGCCGGCGTGGACGACTGGTACCGCGAGGACGTCACGGTCTCGCTGAGCGCGGTCGATGGCAACGACCCGGTCGCGGGCACCGAGTACTTCTACAAGCTGGACGGCGCGGCGGACGCACCCTGGACGAAGTACACGGCGCCGATCACCGTCACCGCCGAGGGCGAGACGACGATCACGGCCCGGTCGGTCGACGCGAACGGGAACGTCGAGGCGTCCAAGAGCGACGTCATCAAGATCGATCGCACGCCGCCGACGTTCACGCTGAGCTGCCCGAGCTCGGTGCTGCTCAACGGCGAAGGCCACTACACCGTGTCCGGCGTCGCCGACGACCGCTCCGGTGTCGCCGTCGACCCGTCGGGCGACTACCCGTTCAGCACCGCGGTCGCGGGGCCGCTGCCCAACACGGTGGAGATCGCCGACCGGGCAGGAAACACCGCCACGCGCAATTGCACGGTGCAGGTCGTGTACGCCTACGGCGGGCTGCAGCAGCCGGTCAACCCGGACGGGTCGAGCATCTTCAAGTTGAGCTCGGCCGTGCCGTTGAAGTTCCGGCTGTCGGACGCCGCCGACGCGCCCGCGCCGGGCGTCGTCGCGAAGCTCACGGTGGCCAAGCTCTCGGGTCAGGTCGAGGGGACCTACGTCGAGGCCGATGCGAAGGGCAGCTCCAGCACCGGCAACGTCTTCTCCGAGGACGGCGACGGGCAGTACCACTACAACCTGGACAGCAAGACGCTGTCGACGGGCACGTGGTCGGTGCGCATCACGCTGGACGACGGCCGCTCCTACACGACGCGCGTCTCGCTGCGGTAGAGGCTCAGCACGGGCGCCCGGCACCTCGCCGGGCGCCCGGCGGCTCTGTCCGGCGAGCGACGGTGCCGCGGGCGACGGCGCGCGATGGCATCATGCGTCCGTGAGGCGCCATGACGCGGAGGATCTGTGGCGCCGCTTCGGCGCCGGTGACGGCTCGGCGTTCGCGCAGCTCTACCGCGACCACCACCGCGACGTCTTTCGATACTGCCGTTCGCTGCTGCACGACGAGCAGGATGCGCACGACGCCGCGCAAGGCACGTGGACGGCGATCTGGACGGCGCCGGGCGCGGCGCGGCGCAACATCCCGCTGCGGCCGTGGCTGTTCCGCGTTGCCCACAACGAGGCGATCAGCATCCTGCGTCAGCGCCGGGCGCACGACGCGCTCACCGATCTCGACTTCCCCGCGCTCGACGACGTCGCGAGCGACGTCGAGCTCCGCGACCGGCTGGCGACGCTGCGCGCCGACCTGGTGACTCTCCCCGAGCGCCAGCGCGCCGCGCTGTTGCTGCGCGAGGTCAGCGGTCTCGGCCACAAGGAGATCGCCGACGTCTTCGGGATCTCGGCCGCCGCGGCCAAGCAGACGATCTACGAGGCGCGCCGCGCCCTGCTCGAGGCCGAGGGCGGCCGGTCGATGGCCTGTGACCTGGTGCGGCGCGCGATCTCCGACGGCGACGGGCGCGTGCGGCGCGGCCGCCGGCTGCGCGCGCACCTCCGCGGCTGCGCCACCTGCAGGACCTTTGCGGATGCGGTCGGCCGGCGGCGGCGCGACCTGCAACTGCTGTTCCCGGCGCCGGCGGCCCTCGGCGTGCTCGCGCGGGCGGCGTCGGCGGTCTCGAGCGCGGGCGCGGGCGGCGCCGCGGGCGGCGGTCTCGTGGCGGCAGGTGGCTCGGTGGCGGCGAAGGTGGCGGTGGCGGTCGTCGTGGTCGCCGCCGGCGTCGGCGGCCAGCATGAGATCGCCCACGCGGGCGCCGGTGCGAAGGGCGCGACGGCGTCGCGCGCAGCAGGCGAGCAGGCGCGGGGCGCAACGACGGCGGCGACTTCGCGCCGATCCGCGCGACCGCCGGCGCCGACGGGCGCGAGCACCGGTGGAACCCCCGCCGCGGACGGCGGCAGCGCCGTGGTGGGCT
>JAWVGD010000504.1:0-5454 GCA_033855515.1 Baekduia sp. | reverse complement strand
TCGCCGTCGGGGACCAGGCAGACGCGCTGGTCCCACGGGTTGTAGCGCGGGGTGAAGTGCTTCTCGACGTCGAAGTGCTCGGGCAGCTGGGCCTCGACGCCCTTGCGGATGAGCTTCTTGACGACGTTCGGCAGGCGGCGGCTGAGCTGGAAGAACGCGGTCGTCACCGCGACGTTCTTCCAGCGGACGAGCGCGTAGGCGACCTTGGCGGGCAGCAGGCGGCGCAGGAGGTCGGCGATCGGGTCGCGGCCCGGCAGCGACAGCACGTAGCTCGGCGAGCGCTGCAGCATGGTCACGTGCGCGGCCTGCTCGGCCAGCGCCGGGACGAGCGTCACGGCGGTCGCACCGCTGCCGATCACGACGATGCGCTTGCCCGTGCAGTCGAGGTCCTCGGGCCAGTGCTGCGGGTGCACGAGCTGCCCGCCGAAGTCCTCCAGGCCGGGGAACTCGGGCGTGTAGCCCTCGTCGTAGCGGTAGTAGCCGGTGCAGGTGAACAGGAACCCGCACGTCATCGTCACGGTGTCGCCGGCGGTGCCGCGGGCGACCTCGACGGTCCACCGCGCGTCACCGCTGGACCACTCGGCGCGCACGACGCGGTGGTCGAAGCGGATGTGCCGGTCGATGCCGGCCTCGCGCGCGGTGTCGCGCACGTAGCCGAGGATGTCGGGGCCGTCGGCGATCGACTTGGCCTCGCGCCACGGCCGGAACGAGTACCCCAAGGTGTACATGTCGGAATCCGACCGGATGCCCGGGTAGCGAAACAGGTCCCAGGTCCCGCCGATCGCGTCGCGCGCTTCGAGGATGGCGTAGGACTTGCCCGGGCAGTTGGCCTGCAGGTGATGGGCCGCGCCGATGCCGGAGAGACCGGCACCCACGATCAGGACGTCGACGTGATCGGTGCTCATGGCCGCAGATCATGCTGCACGCGGCGGCGCGGCGTCGCGGATCGGCGCGCTCAGGCCTGGCGCGGGCTGCCGGGCGCCGCCGCCGCGTCGGGCAACAGCGTGTGGAACGCGCTGCCGGCGCCGGGGTCGGACTCCACGTAGATGCGCCCGCCGTGACGCTCGGCGATGCGGCGGCAGATCGCCAGGCCGATGCCGGTGCCGGCGTACTGGTCGCGACCGTGCAGCCGCGTGAACATCGCGAAGATCCGCTCCTGCTCGTGGTCGGGGATCCCGATGCCGTCGTCGGCGACGGTCACCACGCAGCCGGCGATCGTCCGGCGGGCGGTCACGCGCACCACCGGCGCGCGGCCCGGCGCGTGGAACTTCACCGCGTTGCCGATGAGGTTCTGCAGCAACTGGCGCAGCTGACCGGGCTCGGCCTCCAGCGTCGGCAGCGCGCCGACCTCGACCGTCGCGCCCTCCTGCTCGATCGCCGGCCCGAGGACCTGCAGCACCTCGGCGACCAGGGCCTCCACGTCGACCTGCTCACGGCGCGGCTCCTCGTTGGCGACGCGCGAGTAGAGCAGCAGGTCGTCGATGAGGTGGCGCATGCGCTGCGCGCCGTCCAGCGACTGGCGCAGGTACTCGCGACTGCTCTCGTCGAGCCCGCCGGCGCTGCGGCGCTCCAGCAGGCCCAGGTAGCTCGCGACCATCCGCAGTGGCTCCGACAGGTCGTGCGAGGCGATGTGCGCGAAGTCCTGCAGCTCGGCGTTGGTCCCCTGCAGGCGCTCCGCGTGCTGGGCCAGCTCGCGCTCCATCGCCAGGCGCTCGCTGACGTCGCGCCCCACGATGTAGAACGCCTCGTCCCCCGGGCCGCCGCTCCACGCCATCCAGCGCAGCGACCCGTCCCGGCAGATGAGCCGGCAGACGTACTCGGCGATCGTCTCGCCCTGCGCCAGCCGCGCGATCTGCTCGCGCGTGGCGTCGCGGTCGTCGGGGTGGACGAGGTCCAGGTAGGGCTTGCGCTCGAGCTCGGCGCGCGGCCAGCCCAGCTGGTGCTCCCAGGCGTCGTTGAACTCCTTGAGCATCCCGTCGAACCCCGCCGCCGCCAGCAGGTCGGGCGACATCGCGAACAGGCGCGTCAGATGGCCCGTCGCGCCGGGGGCGACGATCTGCGGTTCGGTGGCGGTGTGCAGGCGGTCCATGCCTCGGCGTCTCTCCGCCCGGATCCTCTCACAGGCCCGGCGCTGGATCGTGGGCAGTGTGCCGGAGGGTGCCGCGCCGGGGGCCCAGGCTCCCGGCCGGGCACGTGATCGCCGGGTGCGATCTTCGGCGTGGCATCCTGAGGGCCATGGACGAGGCCGACGCCGACGACGCCCCCATCGACCTGGTCGCCACGGTCGGGCCCCTCGACGCGGTGGTCGAGACGCTCCGCGACGTGCTGCACCGTTCCGGCGCGCTGCGGGTCGCCGTGCTCGTCGATCTGCCCAGCGGGGACCCCGCGCTGGTCGACGTCGGGCGCCTCGCGCCGGTCGAGGTCCAGATGGGCGGCCGGATCGTGCACCTGCCCCACGCGATCGAGCTCGAGGCCGAGTCGATGGGCGACGCGATCGAGCTGCGCCAGCTGCCGCCCTTCGAGGTCGACGCCGCCTCCGGGCAGGTCGTCGGGACGATCGGCGGCCTCGACATGCTCGCCGACGCGATGCGCGCCCTGGCCGAGCTGCTCGGCGGCCGCAGCGTGGCGATGGCGCAGTATCCGACGCTGACGCCCGAGGTCCCGCTGACCGTCACCGCCCGCCACGGCGAGGCGGTGCTCGTGACGCTCGGCGACGCCGAGTGGGAGCTGCCCGACCGCTGAGCGGGGGCGTTTGCGCTGAACCCGGCGCGAGCGGCGCGCCTGCGCCGCACGTTCGATCGCATCGCCTGGGAAGATCCGGCGCGCTGACATGGAGACCGACGCCGTCGCCGCCGCCACCGTGCACCTCGTCGCCGTTCGTCACGGACAGTCGACGCTGAACGCCGAGGGACGCCTGACCGGGCAGCTCGACCCGCCGCTCACGCGACTCGGGCGCGAGCAGGCGGCGCTGCTGTCCGACCTCGCCGGCTCGGGCTATGACTGCTATCTGCACTCGGGCGCGCAGCGCGCCCGCGACACGCTGGCGATCGCGTGCCGCGTCGCCGGGCTCGACGGCGTCACCCTGACCGAGGACGTGCGCTGGCGCGAGCGCTCCTACGGCGCGCTCGCGGGCGGGCCGCCCGGGACGTGGGAGCAGCCCGACGACGTCGACGCCGCGCCGCCCGGCGGCGAGAGCTACCGCCAGCTCGGGCTGCGGGTGCTCGATGCGCTGAGCGACCTGCGTGAGCGCGCGGCGGCCACGCCGGGCGGCGAGCTCCGGGCTCTGCTCTGCGCCCACTCCGGGGTGCTTCGGGTGCTCCGCGGGATCGTGGGCGGCGCCGAGACGCTCGCGCCGCTGCTGTCGGCCGGCGCCGGCAACGGCGAGGCGCTGACGCTGCGCTACGACAGCGTCGCCATGCCGGGCTTCCTGCGCGCCCCCCGCGGCCCTACGGAGCCAGGCGCACCGGCAGCGTCTTGAGCTGGTTGATGAACGGCGACTCGGCGTACTGCGGCTCGCCGTCGATCGTCATCGCCGGGTAACGCGCCAGCGTCTCCTCCAGCAGGATCGCGAGCTCCAGGCGGGCGAGCGCGGTCCCCAGGCAGAAGTGCCGCCCGCCCGCGCCGAAGGCTTGGTGCTCGGGGTTGCGGGTCACGTCGAAGCGATCGGGATCCTCGTAGCGCGTCTCGTCGCGGTTGGACGAGGCGTACCACATCACCACCTTCTCGCCCTCGCGGATCTGGGCGCCGTTGAGCTCCACGTCGCGCGTCGCGGTGCGCCGGAAGTGCGCGAACGCGGGGAACATGCGCAGCGCCTCCTCGACCGCGCTGGGGATCAGCGCCGGGTCGTCCAGCAGCAGCTGTCGCTGGTCGGGGTGCTCGATGAGCGCGCGCATCGCGCTGCAGAACGTCGCCTTGGTGCTGTCGTTGCCCGCGGCGACCAGCAGGAAGAACCCCATGACGATCTCGTGCTCCTCGAGGTGCTCGCCGTCGATCTCGGCGTGCACGAGGATGCTCATCAGGTCCTCGGTGGGGCGCTCGCGGCGCTCGGCGATCAGCGCGCCGCAGCGGCGGAAGATCTCGGGCACGTCGCGCTCCATGACCGAGGTGACGCCCTCGGGGTTCATGTCCGGGTCGCCGGCGCCGAGCGTCTGGCTCATCAGCCGCGCCCAGATCACATCGTCCTCCGGCGCGGTCCCCATGAAGCTGCCGATCACGCGGGCGACGACGGGCTGGGCGACGTCGCTGACGAGGTCGCACGTCTCCCGGCCTTCGAGGCGGTCGAGCACCTCATGGGTGATCGCGCGGATCGCGGGCTCGTGCTCGGCGATGCGGCGCGGCGTGAACCCGCGCTGGAACAGCGCCTTGAGGCGGTCGTGGCGCGGCGGGTCCATCCCGATGAACATGCCCTGGGCCAGCGGCAGCGGCAGGATCGCGTTGGTCAGCAGCGTGAAGCCGCTCGCCGACGAGAACGTCTCCCAGTCGCGGCTGACGGCGTGGACGTCGTCGGCGGTGGTGACCGACCAGAACCCCTGCTCCTCGGGGTACTCGGTGATCTCCGGAGTCCAGTGCACCGGGCACCCGCCGCGCATCCGGGCGAAGAGCTCGGTGGGCGGCCCTTCCTTCCAGTGCTCGCGCTCGGTGACGAGCGTCTCCTCCAACGGGACGGGATCGGCGGACATCTCAGACCTCGCGCTTCTCGGGACGGGAACCTCTTGACACTATGTCAAGGCGCGCTCGAACACCAACTCGAATTCGCCGTCGTACTCGTCGATCTGGTCGCCGACGGCCTCGAAGCCGAACGCCTCGACGATGCGCAGAGACGGCGCGTTGTCAGGCCGGACCGAGGCGCGCGCCACCCGTGCGCCGTGCTCACGGGCGTAGGACAGCAGCTCGGTGACGGCGGCGCGCGCGTAGCCGCGACCGCGATGCCCGGCGACGACGCGGTAGCCGATCTCGACCATCCCCTGCTCGTCGGGCGGCCCGTGGAAGCCGGCATGGCCGACGACGACGCCCTCGGGCTCGGCGACGATCCCCCGCACCAGCCACGGCGTGCAGTCCGGCTCGCCGATCATCTGCCCCAGCCGCAGCGTCCACAGCCACGTGTCGGCCAGGAAGTCCGCCGGAAGGGCCACGCCCGCCGCGGCGTCGGCGGCGGCGAGGTCGCCCGAGACCAGCGCCTGCAGCGGATCGGGACCGAGGAGCACGAGGCGGACCGCGGGCAGCGGCGCGGACGTCGGGGTCATGGCCCTCACCCTACGGACGGCCCGTCGCCGCCAGTGGCCGATATGCGGTCACTCGCGGTCGCGCGGCCCATTCCTAGACCGCCGGGCGGCCGGCCGCGTGCAGCTCGATCTCGGTGAGGACCGAGGCGGCGAGGGTGCGGAGCGTCTCGATCTGCTCGTCGGTCCAGCGCCGCGGGCGGTGGTCGATGACGCACAGCGTGCCCAGCGCCTG
>JAWVGD010000503.1:0-11425 GCA_033855515.1 Baekduia sp. | reverse complement strand
CGCGCTACGCGATGCTGGCCGTCGCCGGCCCGCAGGCGCGGGAGATCGTCCAGGCGCTCTCGGACTCCCCACTGCCCGACCGCTTCACCTGCCGCCACCGGATGCTGCGCAGCAAGCGCGTCCTGGTCTGTGGCACCGGCTACACGGGGGAGGACGGAGTCGAACTGCTGTGCGACCCCGTGGACGCCGTGCTGCTCTGGGACGAGATCGTCAAGCGCGGCGCCGTCCCCGCGGGCCTGGCCGCACGCGACACCCTGCGCCTGGAGGTCTGCTACCACCTCTACGGCAACGACCTGATGGAGTCGCGCGGCCCGATCGAGGCCGGCCTCGGCTGGGCCTGCAAGGAGGACACGGGCTTCATCGGCTCCGAGGCGGTCCGCGCGGTGCGCGCGGCCGGTCCCGCCGAGAAGCTCGTCGCCTTCACGATGACGTCGGGCATCGCCCGCCAGGGCAACGCCGTGGTCGGCGGGGGCGAGGTGACGTCGGGCACGATGTCGCCGTCGCTGGAGATCGGGATCGGCATGGCCTACGTACCCGCTGCGATGGCCGCCGAGGGCACCGAGCTCCAGATCGACGTCCGCGGCAAGGTGCGCTCCGCCACCGTCGCGAAGAAGCCTCTCCTCAAGAAGTAGGCTGCCGGGCCATGGCCGACGCGAGCTACCCCGCAGAACTCCAGTACCACCCCGAGCACGACTGGGCCCGGATCGACGGCGACACCGCCGTGTTCGGGATCACCTGGTACGCCCAGGATGCGCTGGGCGAAGTCGTGTTCTTCGATCCGCCGGAGGTGGGATCGACGGTCACGGCCGGCGAGTCCTACGCTGAAGTGGAGTCCGTCAAGGCGGTGTCCGACGTCGTCGCGCCGCTGACGGGCGAGATCATCGAGGTCAACCTGGGTCTCGGCGAGACGCCCGAGGCCATCAACAACGACCCCTATGGCGACGGCTGGATGGTCAAGGTCCGCCTCTCCGAACCGTCGGAGCAGGAGAGCCTGATGGACGCCGCCGCCTACGAGGCCACGCTCTCCTAACTCCCCGCAAGGACCCTCTTGACGCAGTACACCGCCGTCACCGACGCCGATCTCGCGGAGATGCTCTCCGCGATCGGCGTCAGCTCCGTCCAGGAGCTGTTCGACCGCCAGATCCCCGCCGACGTGCGCCTGACCCGTCCGCTGGACCTGCCGGCCGGCCTGCCCGAGCAGGAGGTCTACGCGCACCTTCGGGAGCTCGCCGCGGCCAACGTCTCGGCCGAGGACGAGATCACGTTCCTGGGCGCGGGCATGTACGACCACTACGTCCCCGCGGTCATCGACATGCTGCTGGGCCGCAGCGAGTTCCTGACGCCGTACACGCCCTACCAGCCGGAGGTCTCCCAAGGGAACCTCCAGGCGATGTTCGAGTACCAGACCGCGGTCAGCGAGCTGACCGGGCTGCCGGTCTCCAACGCCTCGGTCTACGAGGGTCCCTCCGCGGTCGCGTCGGCCGGCTACCTGGCGCGGCTGGCCAACGGCAAGCCGAAGTTCGTGGTCTCGCGGGGCCTTCACCCGCATTCGCGCGAGACGCTGGCGACCTACGCGCACGGGTTCGGCGCCGAGCTCGTCGAGGTTCCGCTCAAGGACGGCGTGACCGATCCCGAAGCGTGGGCGGCGGCCATCGACGGCGAGACCGGCGCGGTCTTCTTCCAGCAGCCCAACTTCCTCGGCGCGGTCGAGGACGCGGCCGCGCTGGCGGCGGCGGCCAAGGACGGGGTGGGTGGGGACAGTGTCGTCGTGGTGGGCCAGTACGACCCGATCCCGCTGGGCATCCTGAAGCCTCCGGGCGAGTGCGGGGTCGACGTCTGCGTCGGCGAGGGCCAGTCGCTGGGCAACCGCCTGGACTTCGGCGGCCCGTCGTTCGGCTTCTTCGCCGCCACCGAGGCCTACCTGCGCCGCATGCCGGGCCGCATCGCCGGCGAGACCGTCGACGCCGACGGCCGCCGCGGGTTCGTGCTGACGCTGCAGACGCGCGAGCAGCACATCCGCCGCGAGAAGGCCACGTCGAACATCTGCACGTCGCAGGCGCTCAACGCGCTGGCCGGCGTCGTCTACCTCACGTGGCTCGGCAAGCGGGGGCTCGTCGAGCTCGGCGAGCTGCTGCTGCAGCGCACCCACTACGCCCGTGAGCAGCTCGTGGTGCTGGAGGGCGTGAGCGCCCTGCATGAGCAGCCGGTGGTCCGCGAGTTCGCGGTGTCGCTGGCCGTGGGCGGCCGGGCCGGCGTCGACGCGGTGATCCGCCGCTGCCAGGACGCCGGGGTCAACCCGGGCTACGCCGTGGGCCGCGACTACGACGAGTTCGAGACCGGCCTGCTGGTCGCGCTCACCGAGCAGCGGTCCAAGGCCGACATCGACAAGCTGGTGGAGGTGCTCGGGGCCGCGGTCGCCGCCGAGCGCACCGCGACCGCGGGGGTCGCCGCATCATGATCCACAGCCGGACAACGAACGAGTCCAACATGAAGCGGGCCTCATGACCACGTTGAACGACAACACGCTGCACGGCGATCCGGGCGTCGACGGCCACCACCCGCACCACGACGTGCCGGTGTCCTCCGAGGGCGCGACGCCGATGCAGCGCGATCGCGCCACGACGATCTTCGAGAAGGGCGCTGCCGGGCGCCGGGCGTTCGTCGCGCCGGAGGTCGACGTGCCCGAGGTCGACGGCCTGCTGCCCGACGCACTCCGGCGCCAGGCGCCGGCGCGCCTGCCCGAGGTCAGCGAGCCCGAGCTCGTGCGCCACTACGTCAAGCTCTCGCGCCGGAACTTCGACCTCGACACCGGCTTCTACCCGCTCGGGTCGTGCACGATGAAGCACAACCCGCGGCTGCACGAGCGGGTCGCCTCGCTGCCCGGCCACGCGCGGCTGCACCCGCTGCAGGCGCCCGAGCGCTCCCAGGGCGCTCTCGAGTTGATGTACAACCTGGAGCGGGCGCTCGGCGAGGTGTCCGGCCTGCCGCACGTCTCGCTGCAGCCCTCGGCCGGGTCGCACGGCGAGCTCGCCGGCGTCCTGCTCACGCGCGCCTTCCACGAGGAGCGTGGCCAGCACCGCCACAAGGTCCTGACCCCCGACACCGCCCACGGGACGAACCCGGCGACGGTGACGATGGCGGGCTACACGGTGGTCAAGGTCGGCACGAACCCCGACGGCGGCGTCGACCTCGACGACCTGCGGGCCAAGGCCGACGACGACGTCGCGTGCCTGATGCTGACCAACCCCAACACGTTGGGTGTCTTCGACCCCAACATCGCGGAGATCGCCAAGATCGTCCACGACGTTGGGGCGACGCTGTACTACGACGGCGCGAACCTCAACGCGATCATGGGGAAGGCCCGCCCGGGCGACATGGGCTTCGACATCGTGCACTTCAACCTGCACAAGTCGTTCACCCAGCCCCACGGCGGCGGCGGTCCCGGGTCGGGTCCGATCGCCGTGAGCGAGCGCATGAGGCCGTACCTGATGAACCCGCGGATCGTGCGCGGCGAGGACGGGACCTTCGACCTCGACGACCACGGCTACGAGAAGTCGATCGGCCGCCTGCGCGGGTTCCAGGGCAACTACGGCACGTTCGTGCGGTCCTACTCCTACATCTGCTCACTCGGCGCCGAGGGCCTGACCGACGCGTCGGAGACCGCGGTGCTGAACGCCAACTATCTGCTCGCCAAGCTGCGCGAGCAGGGCGTGGCCGACAAGCTGCCGCTGGCGTTCGGCGAGCTCTGCATGCACGAGTTCGTGCTGTCGGGGTCGCCGATGAAGAAGGAGCTCGGGATCAAGACGCTCGACCTCGCCAAGCGCCTGCTGGACCACGGCTACCACCCGCCGACGGTCTACTTCCCGCTGCTGGTCGACGAGGCCCTGCTGGTCGAGCCGACCGAGACCGAGACGCGCGAGACGCTCGACGGCTTCGCCGAGGCCATCGCGGCGATCCTCAAGGAGGCGGGCGACGACCCGCAGATCGCCCAGAACGCCCCGTACACGACGCCCGTGCGGCGCCTGGACGAGGCGGCCGCGGCGAAGAAGCCGGTGATCCGCCAGGCGCTGTAGGTCCAGGGCGGCCGCTCCCCAGGCGCGTCGAGGGACGATTCAACCGCGCTAGTCGCGGTTCGGTCGTCCCTCGACGTGTCGGTCGTGCCTCGAGGTGCGGTCGTGCCTCGAGGTGTCGCGTGTCACGACGGCTTGGTGAGCCGCGCCAGGCGTGGCCGGCCGCTCTGCCCGCTCGACGCCCCGGTGCCGGTGCAGAGCCAGGCGCCCAAGCCATCGCCGCTGCTCGAGAGGATCAGCGTGGGCACGTCGCAGCGCCCGTCGCCGGAGCGTTGCGGCAGCTGGTGGTAGGCCCCGGGCGGGTCGCTGGACGAGCTCGACCGCGCGGCGAGGATGCGGGTGGGCGTCGATGCCGACGCGCTGCCGTCGTCCCAGAGGATGACCACGCGTCCCTGGCCGTCGACGCCGGCGTTGATGCGGGACACGTTGCGGCCCGACGGTCCCACCGAGCGGGTCGAGCCCCAGGTGCCCGAGGCCGTGCGCAGGATCGTGCGCAGCGCGACGCCCGACCCGGAGCGCACCGCGTAGAGCACGGCGGCGCGTCCGCCGGCCGCCGCGGCGACGCTGGGCTGCGGCGCGGCGAGGGCGGTCGCGAGCCGGCGCGGGACACCGAAGGCGCCGCCGGCGGGGGCGTTCGCGGTGGTCAGCGTCACCGGCCCCGGCAGCACACCCTCGCTCCACGTCGCGAGCAGGGCGCCGTCGGAGAGCACGAACGTCTGGGCACCGACGACGGGTGCCGTCGTCAGCGGCTGCTCGGCGGCGGGCGCGAAGCCGCCGGTCGCGTCGCCGCGCGCGACGTCGATCGCGGTGCCGGAGTCGGTCGTCATGGTCCAGGTCACCGTCGGCCGTCCGCCGCCGTCGAGGCCGAGCGACAGGTTGCCGGGAAGCGCCGCGGTCGTCGTGGCGAGGACCGCGACCTGCGGCGCCTGGCCGGCTCGGAGCGTCGCGGCCTTGACCACGTTGGGCGGGCCCGCCTCGATCCAGGCTACGATCCCGGTCCCGTCCGGGCCGATGGCGACGGCCAGCCCGGCCGTGCTGGCCTGGGTGGGCAGGACCGTGGCGGTGTGCGGCAGCGCCGTGCGGGCGCCGAGCGTGGCGGCCAGGCCGATCGGCCCCGCCTGCAGCGTGTCGAGCAGCCACGCCACCACCAGCTTGCCGTTGGCGTTGACTGCGACCGCCGGCAGGTCCATGCCCGGGCGCCCCGCGGCGTCGATCGGCACAGAGCTGCCCTGGGTCGCGCCGGACGTGATCGCGCGCATCGCCGCCGTGCGGGTCTGCGCCGCGCCGTTGCTGCCGAAGAGCTGCACGCCCTGCCCGTTGGGCCCGGCGCCGTAGACGCCGACCGGGACCGACGAGGCGGTGTGGGGCGTCGACCAGCCCGGCACGCCGGCGCGCGCGGCAGCCGGCAGCGCCGCCACCGACAGCACCACCATCGAGGTGGCCAGGCTCCGGGTCGTGCGCATCGGGGGACGTCCTCTCGGTCAGCGGGCCTTGTGCACCGGCTTGTCGGCGCTCTCCGCGCCCGGCGCGACGGGCACCGCAGGTGGCGGGGGGCCGGCGCCGGCGGCGCGCTGCGCCGCGCGGTCGTGCTCGTGGAACCACTCGGCACCCTCGATCGAGAAGTTCGGCACGAGGCGGTCCAGCCAGCCTGGGAACCACCAGTTGGCGGTCCCCAGGAGCGTCATGACCGCCGGCACCAGCAGGCAGCGGACGATCGTGGCGTCGACGGCGACCGCGACGCCCATGCCGACGCCGAACTGCTTGACGGTCGGGTCGCCGTTGAGCACGAACGCAAAGAAGACGCTGACCATGATCAACGCCGCCGAGGTGATCACGCGCCCGGTGTGCGCGACGCCGTCGATGACGGCCTGGCGGTTGTCGTGGGTCCGTTCCCAGGCCTCCTTGATGTGGGTCATCAGGAAGACCTCGTAGTCCATCGACAACCCGAAGAGGATCGCGAACATCATCAGCGGCACGTAGCTGACGATGGCTACCGAGTCGGCCAGGCCCACGATGCTGATGCCCCAGCCCTTCTCGAACACCGCGCTGACCACGCCGAAGGCGGCGCCGATCGAGATGAGGTTCATGATGCCCGCCGTCAACGGGATCACGAGCGAGCGGAACGCGAGCACGAGCAGCAGGAAGCTCAGCCCCACGACGACGGCGATCGTCAGGACCAGCCGGCTGGAGATCTCGTCGGCCAGGTCGACGTAGCCGGCGGTGGTGCCGCCGACGTCGGCGCTCATGTGCTGACCGGACGTCGCCTGCGGGATCGTCGTGTCGCGCAGGCGGCGGACGAGCTGCTCGGTGGCCTTGTCGGCCGGCGCGGTGGTCGGCGTGACGGTCATCACCGCGGCGGTCCCGTCGCCGTTGACCAGCGGCTGGGCGACGGCGGCGACGCCCTCGGTGCCGGCGAGGTCCTTGCGCAGCGTCTGCAGGCGCGGATCGCTGGCCGGCTGGCCGGGCTGCGAGGACACGGCCTTGGCCGGCTGGTCGGCGAGGTCGACGGCCACGAGCAGCGGGCCGTTGGCGCCTGGCCCGAAGCCCGCGGTCATCCCGTCGTAGGCACGGCGCGCCTGCGTGTCGGTCGGCAGCGCGCCGTTGTCCTGCTGGCCGAGGTAGAGGGTCAGGGCGGGAACCGCGAGGGCGCCGAGCACCAGCAGCGCCGCCACCGTGGCCGGCACCGGACGGTGCACGACGCCGCGCGCCCAGCGGGCCCAGCCGTGTGGCCGGCCGTCGTGGTCGCCGCCGCCGCCGTGGGGGAGCGCGAGCGAGTCGATGCGGTCGCCGATGACCGCCAGCAGGGCCGGCAGCAGCGTCGTCGCGGCGGACATCGCGATGAGCACGACGATCGCCGACGTGTAGCCCAGCGTGGTCACGAGCGGGATGCCGACCACCGCCAGCGACAGCAGCGCGACGATGACCGTGGTGCCGGCGAAGACCACCGCGCCGCCCGAGGTGGCGGTTGCGCGGGCGATCGACTCGCGCGTCGCGAGCCCTCCGCGCCGCTGCTCCTGGTGGCGGGTGACGATGAACAGCGCGTAGTCGATGCCGACGCCCAGGCCGATCATCGTCGCCAGCGTCGGCGCTACGGTCGGCACGTCGGCGACGTGGCTGATGAGCGTGATGATCGACAGGCCGCTGACCAGCCCGAGGATCGCGGTGGCGATCGGCAGGCCCATCGCCACCACCGTGCCGAACGTCAGCAGCAGGACGATGACGGCGATGCCGAGGCCGACCACCTCGCTGGAGTGCGTCTCGGGCTTGGAGAGCTTCTGGCCCACGTATCCGCCGAACGCCGGTTGCAGGCCGGCGGCCTGCAGGCCGTCGGCCTCGTTCTCGATGCGCTGAGCGTCGTCGAGCGTCAGCTGGCTCGGGTTGGCGCTGAGGTTCAAGGAGATCACGCCGATGCGCGCGTCCTTGGAGGACACCAGGCCGGCTCCGGAGCTGCTCCGCGGGCTCGTGGCCTCGCGGATGTCGGGGTCGGCCTTGAACGCCGTGACCGCGTCGTCGATCGCCTTCTGGTAGGTGTCGTCGGTGATCTTGCCCTTGGGCGCGATCAACACCACGGGGTTGCTGCCGTTGGCCTGCTGGGGAAAGCGCGAGTCCAGGACGTCGGTCGCCTGCTGGCTGTCGGTGCCGGGCAGCGTGAGGTTGTCGCTCGTGTCGGACCCGGCCGTGCGGGCCCAGGCCGCCAGCCCGACGACGATCACGAGCCAAAGGGCGATGACGATCCAGCGCCGGCGGACGCACAGGCCGCCGAGTCCGTAGAGGAGGGGGGTCACGGGGAGTCTCCGATCACGCGATGGAGGTCCAGCCGGCCGCCGGTGGCGGTCCGGCCCTCGAGCGCGGGCACGGGGTCGACGGTCGCCAGCAGCCGCTGGCGGATCTGCGTTGAGGACAGGTGGGAGTCCTTGGCCCGCAACATCGCCGCGGCGGCGGTGACGAAGGGGGCGGCCATCGACGTCCCGCTCAGCACCCTGTAGCCAGAGGTCGGGTAGGTCGAGAAGATCGAGTCGCCCGGGGCCGCGAGGTCGACGGCCTTGGCGTCGTAGTTCGAGAAGCTCGCCAGCGTGTCGTCGGCGGTCGTGGCGGCGACGCTGATGATGTTGCCGTCGGTGTAGCTCGCGGGGTATGACGGGTCGGCGGCGAGGTCGGCGCCGTCATTCCCGGCCGCCACGACGACGAGCACGCCCTTGGCCTTGGCGTCGGCGATCTCGTCGTGCAGCGAGCGGGAGCTGGTCGACGCGCCGAAGGAGCAGTTGATGACCTTGGCGCCCGCGTGGATGGCGTACGCCATTCCGGCGACCGCGTCGGAGGTCGAGCCCCGGCCCCGGGAGTCCATGAAGCGGACCGCCACGATCGAGACCCTCCAGCAGGTGCCGGAGATCCCGGTGGCGTTGTTGCCGTGGCCGCCGATGATCCCGGCGACGTGCGTCCCGTGCCCGTCGTCGTCGGTCGCCGAGTCCCGCCCCTTGGGGATGTTCACGCCGTAGTAGTCGTCGATGTAGCCGTTGTGGTCGTCGTCCTTGTCGTTGCCCTTGATCTCGTGGGGGTTGTGCCAGATGTTGGCCTTCAGATCGGGATGCGAGTACTGCGCGCCGCTGTCCAGTGTGGCGACCTTCGCACAGCTCGTGCGGATGTCCCAGGCCGCTGGGGCCGAGATCGAGCCGGTCCCGCTGCCGAGGGCGTACTCGCGGACGAGGTCGGGATCGTCGGGGGTCGTGCTCTTGCGCAGGACGACGTCGCGCTCGACGTAGCGGACGTCGCGGCGGCGCTCCAGGGCCCGGCGCAGCACCCGCAGCGCGACGCCGCCGCGGGGCCGCACGACGACGGCGTCGATGGAGCGCAACCGGCGCATGACGCGACCGCCGGCGTGGTCGACTGCGGTAGGGGCGTGTGCGGCGGCGGTCGGGCTGGAGAAGCGCGCGATCAGCTGGTCGCCCACCCTGTCCGGTGCACCCGCACGTGCCGGAGCGAGATGAGCCAGCAGCAGGACGACCGTCACGGCAGCTGCGGCCGTGGCTCTCACGGCGCGAGGGTACACCGGGCATCGCGCCGTGTGGGAAAGCGTCCCGGTGGCGGCGCGAGGGTGGCGCGGGGACGCTCAGGCGCCGGGGCGGCGCCGCTCGCCGCCCGTGAAGGGCACGACGCCGCCGCCGTCGTGGTCGCCCGCCTCGGGCGGTGGCGCCTGCGCCCGGCGCTGGGCGACGTTGGCCTCGGCGCACAGCGCGGTGAAGCCGGTCTGCAGCCAGTCGTTGGTCGCCGCCAGCGCGAGGACCGGCAGGACGACCTGCGCCTCGCGCGGGCGCAGCACGCGCAGGCCGACGAGGCCCAGCGCGCTCCAGCTGCCCACGCAGCGCGTGCAGCTCAGCAGCTCGCCGACGGCGTAGCGCAGGCGCGTGCCCTTGGGCCGCCGCTCCCCGTCCGGGCGCTCCTCCAGGAACGGCTCGCGCACCCACGAGTCGACCTTCTCCTTCGCGACCAGTTTGGCCAGCGCGAAGGTCGCCAGGCCCATGACCGGCAGCTCGCCGGGGCGGACGGGCGCAGCGCCGTCCTTGGCCCGCGCGGCGACGACGAGCGCGCCGAGCAGCGTGCCGTAGCCCGCGCTGAGCGCTGCGTAGTCGATGGGCTTGGTGGGCGTGCGGCTGATGGGATCCACAGAGCGGCGGCTACCCGGCCCGCCGGGTTCATAGACTCCGGACCGATGCGCATCTTCAGCGGGATCCAGCCGACGGGGCGCAAGCACCTGGGCAACTACCTCGGCGCGATCGTCCAGTACGTCGAGGGCCAGCAGCGCGCGGCGGACGCCGGCGACGTCGGCATCTTCTGCGTGGTCGACCTCCACGCGATGACCGTCCCGTGGACGCCGGAGGACATGCGCGCGCGGGTCTACGACACCGCCGCGGTGCTGCTGGCGGCCGGCCTGGACCCCGACCGGTGCGTCTTCATCCGCCAGAGCGACGTGCCCGAGCACACCGAGCTGGCGTGGCACCTCGGCGCGGTCACCGCCCACGGGGACCTCAACCGGATGCACCAGTTCAAGGAGAAGTCGGCCAAGCAGCGCGACCTCGTCTCCGCCGACCTCTTCTTCTACCCGGTGCTGATGGCTGCCGACGTGCTCGCCTACCGGGCGCACGAGGTGCCGGTCGGCGACGACCAGCGCCAGCACGTCGAGCTGATGCGCGACGTCGCACAGCGCTTCAACGAGCGCTTCGGCGAGACGCTCGTGGTGCCCGAGCTGCGGACCCCGACCGTGGGCGCGCGGATCATGGACCTGCAGGACCCGACCTCGAAGATGTCGACCACCAGCGGCTCGCCCGAGGGCACCGTCTATGTCCTGGACGACGCCAAGACGGTCGAGAAGAAGTTCAAGCGGGCGGTGACCGACTCCGAGGACCCACCGCGGATCGTGCGCGACCGCAGCAAGCCGGGGGTCTCGAACCTCATCGACATCCTGGCCGCCGCCGAGGGGATCACCCCCGAGCAGGTCGAGGCCGACATGGCCGGCGCGCGCGGCTACGGCGACCTGAAGGTCGCCACCGCCACGGCGGTCAACGCGCTGCTGGACCCGGTGCGCGAGCGCTACGCCGCGCTGCGGGCCGACGAGGACGCCCTGGAGGCCATCTTCGCCGCCGGCGCCGCGAAGGCGCGGGCGATCACGCGGGACACGCTGGCGGACGTGCGGCAGGCCATCGGCGTCGGCCCGCGCGGCTGAATCACCGCATATTGCGGGCGCTCGACGCGTGGGCGTCGGCACCGGTCGCTACGGTCTGGCGCGTATGAGCACCCTGGTCGCCGAGCTCGAGCTCGACCTCGAGGTCTTCACCGGACCGTTCGACCTCCTGCTGACGCTCGTCCTCCGCGAGGAGGTCGACCTGCTGGAGGTCGAGCTGGCCGACGTCGTCCTGTCCTACATCGACGTCCTGGAGTCCCGCGGCGAGCTGGACCTGGAGGTCGCCACCGAGTTCCTCGTGCTCATCGCGGCGCTGCTGGAGCTGAAGTCGCGACTCATGCTCCCGCGCGAGGACGAGGAGCTGCTGGACTTCGAGCCCGACATCGCGGCCGAGGAGCTGCTGCAGCGGATGCTGGAGGCCAAGCGCTACCGGTCGGCCGCGGTCCACCTCATCGAGAAGCTGCTGGGGGAGGACGGGGTGCGCTTCCGCAGCGCGCCGCTGCCCGCCGGGCTGCGCCGCACCGACGTCGCCGACCTCGACGCCGTCTACCGGCCGGCGCGCCTGGGCAAGGCGCTCGGCGGCCTCTTGGCCATGCCGCCCGAGGTCGACATCCGCCATCTGACGATCCCGCGCGTGTCGGTCGCCGACCGCCTGGCGCACCTGCGCCGCCTGCTGCGC
>JAWVGD010000502.1:0-4326 GCA_033855515.1 Baekduia sp. | reverse complement strand
CTCCCCGTAGGCGAGCTGCGCGCGCGCCCGCACGTAGGGCCAGCGCCGCAGATCGGCCGCGAGCGCGGTCGCGCCGCGCTCCAGCGGCGCGGTGTAGGCCAGGATGCCGAGCCGGCGCGGGTCGGCGGGCTCGAGGGGCATCCGCTCCACCGCGGCCACGATGCGCCCGCCGGCCTCCAGCCCCGGCCCCGTCCAGTAGGCCGCGATCGACACGCCCCGCAGCAGCCTCAGCGCGAGGTCGTGGTCGCCCTCGTCGGTCAGCTGCTCGGCAAGGCCGGGCAGCGACCCGCCGCCGGGACCCGCGCTCGAGAGCCACTCGTCGAAGCTCTGCCGGATCCATCCGATGCGCTCGCGCTGCCGGCCCGAGACCTCCAGGACCGTCGCCTGACGCAAGAGGTCGTCGACGATGTCGGGACGCCCCAGCTCGAAGGCGAGCTCCGCGGCGCTCGGCCCTGAGCGCCGCCGCCTCGAGCGCCGCGGCGACCGCCTCGTCGGGTACGCCCGGATCGGGTGAGGCTAGAAGCAGCGGCGCCGGGCGGCGAGGGCGGGCTTGGGGGCGCCCGAGGGCGTCCCGGCGGCGACGAGGAGGAGGAATCCGTTCGGAGTAGTCATAGGCCTCATGATCGGGGCGCCGCGGCCCCGTGGCGGTGGAGCAGTCAGGCGTCTGCCGGTGCGGCGAGCCACACCGCCAGAGCCCGGCTGGCCCCTGCCGAGGCCTACTTCTTCAGCGCCGACACGACCTCGTCGACGGCGCGCTGGCCCGTGTCGACGGCACCGTTGAGGTACCCCTGGAAGTCCTGCGACGTGTGCTCGCCGGCGAAGTGGATGCTCCCCGACGGTTCGCTCTCGGCCCCCGAGAAGCCGGTGTACTGACCGACCTTCCAGTACGAGTAGGAGCCTTTGGTCCACCGGTAGTCGACCCACGAGTCGACCGTCGCCCGCCCGTCCCAGGCCTGGGTGATCCCGGGGACGACGGGCTCGATCTGCGGCAGGAACCGCTGGGCCAGCGCCTGCGGGGTACCGGTGCCGAACGTCGTGCCGATCGTCCCGCCGGTGTACTGGACGAGGATCCCCGAGGTGCCGGGCTGGGCGCGGCTCACCTCCCACGTGGCCTGATAGCCGCGATCGGAGTAGGTCTCGCCGTTGAGGCCCTGCTCGCGCCAGACGCGGCGCGAGAACCCGAGGTTGAGCTTGGCGTTGGTCCCCATGCCGAGCTCCTGGATCGCCCGGAGCTTGACCGCGTTGAACCCTGCCTTGCTGATGTCGACGCCGCGCAGGATCGAGAACGGCAGCGCCAGGATCGCGTGGTCGGCCACGACCGACCGGGTCTTGGAGCCCTGCTGGAAGGTGAGCGTCGTCGTGCCGTCGGCGTTGCGCACCACGGCGATGAGCTCGCTGCCGTACGTCAGCGCCGTGCCGACCCGGCTCGCCAGCGCTGCGGTCACCTGGTCGTTGCCGCCGCGGACGTGGAACTTCTCGTTGGACTTGCCGAAGATCCGCATGTTCCCGGGGCCCTGGTAGCCCAGGAGGTACAACATGCTCAGCGCGCTCTGCTGGCTGGACTCGGCGCCGTACTCGATGTTGTAGGCCACGTCGAGCAGCTGCGCGAGCTTCGACGATGCGCCCCCGGGGCAGTACGCGGCGAGGTAGTCGGCGATGCTCATCGCGTCGAGCTCGCGTCCGCGCGCCGTCGAGGACAGGTAGGTCGTGGGGTAGCTTGCCGCCGAGGTGTCCTTGTGGATCTGCTGCCAGAAGGCCTGCAGGTCCGCCGACGCCTGCGTCCAGGTGTACGGCGCGCCGTCGAAGTACCCGATCGTCTCGGTCCCGTTCTGCTCGGCGCTCACGAGGTTGTCCAAGGTGAAGCCGAGCTCCTGGGCGAGCTGCTTCATCGCGATGTGCCCGTTGTCGATCAGCTCCCCGCCGTGCTCGGCGACCTGGCCGTCGGCGAACACGCCCTTGATCGACCAGCAGCGGCCGCCCGCGCGGGAGGACGCCTCGTGCAATTGGGGCTGGTAGCCCGCCTGCTGCAGGCGGTAGGTCGCGGTCAGGCCGGCGAGGCCGGCGCCGACGACGACGATCCTGGGCTGTTGGGAGGCGGCGAGGGCGGACCGGACCGGCCACGCCCCCAGCGCGGCACCTGCGGCGACCGCGCCCGAGCGCGCGAGGAACGCGCGGCGGTCGATGCCGTCGTGCGCGGCGGCCGCGGAGGCGGCGGCCTGCTGGAGTCCGTCGAGCAGCGGTGTGCGAGCCATGGGCCACGGTAGATCCGCAGCGATGCGCCGGAACGTCGCAGATCGCGGCGCGCCGGTGGCCGCTTCGTCCTGCTGGGCCGCCACGGGATGCGCCGCGATGGCCCCGCGGCGCTACAAGCGGGCTCGCGGGTCGTCCTCCTCGGACGCGCGCGACCCGGACTTCGCGATCCCGCGGCTGATCATGTAGGCCGCGCCGAGGATCGTCACGTACAGCCAGGCACGCTGAGCGGTGAAGGCGTTGGCGCCGCTGGTGCCGACGTGGTCGGCGGCGATGAAGATGCCGGCGGCGAGCAGCAGGAAGATCAGCAACTCCGACGTCTTCCAGGACGGTCGGGTCTCGGCTCCCGGGGTGCGGGTGCGGGTGGCGCGGGAGGCAGGGCGGTCCGCCGCGGGGCGGTCAAACTCGGAAGCCATCGGGATTCTCCTTGGGACGGTGGGGCGTCATGTTTCCCGACCGCGGGGCGCCACAAACCGGCCTGTCCAGCCAGCCGCGCGCCGGTCAGGTCGGGCCGCCGGCCGGGCCGGCGCTGCTACGCGAGATCGTCCGCCACAAGAGCTGAAGGACCGTCCAGGCTTTCAGCCGCTGGTCCGGGACGGCGGGTCTGCGACCGGCGCAGCGCCGGGTCCTCGCGTCGCAGCCGCAGCTCGAAGCGCGGCGGCTCGAAGCTCGCGAGGCGCAGGCTCGCGCCGTCGGCCGCGGCGAGCGCACGGGCGAGGTGCAGGCCGATGCCCGTGCCCGCGGTGCGGCTCGCGCCCCGCTCGAAGATCCGCTCGGCGTCGGGCTCGGGGACGCCGGGGCCCTGGTTCTCGACCGCGACCGTCGCGAAGCGCTCGTCCTGGGTGACGCTCACCCGGACCTCTCCGGTCCCGTGGCGCAGCGCGTTGTCGAGCAGCACGTCGAGGACCTGCCCGACGGTCCCCGGCGAGGCGAACGCGCGGACCGGCGTGCGCGCCTCCAGCGTCAGGCGGCGGCCGGCCCGCGCGAAGAGCGTGGTCCAGGCGACGCCTTGCTCCGCCACGATCACGTCGAGGGCCACCGGCCCCTGGCGGCCGCTGGTCGCGGTGCGCGCGTAGGCCAGCAGGTCGGCGATCATCGCCTCGAGGCGATCGGCCTCGATGAGCGCGGCCGCCAGCTCCTCGCGCCGCGCCTCCGGGTCGTCGACCCGTTCGCTCTCCTCCAGGCGCAGGCGCAGTGCGGTCAGCGGCGTGCGCAGCTGATGCGAGACGTTGGCCGAGAACTCGCGCTCGCGCGCGACGAGCTCGGCGATGCGCTCGGCGCTCTGGTCCAGCGCGTGCCCGATGGCATCGATCTCGGGGACGCCCGAGTGCGCGGCCCTGACCGAGAAGTCGCCTTCCCCCAGCCGCGCCGACGTCCGGGCCACGCTCTCCAGCGGTCGCGACAGCCGGCGCGCCTGGAAGGCGGCCAGGGCGGTCGCCACGCCGATGCCGCCGGCGCCGAGCAGGGCGATCAGCAGCCAGGAGCGCCACACCCGCCCGTTGATGGCGCTGCTCGGCTCCGAGGCGGTGATCACCCCGGCGCGCGACGTGCCCGAGTGGACGGTCACCACGCTTCCCGACAACCGCGCCCCAGCCTGGACGGTCCTGCCGTTGGCCCGGACGGTGACGCGGTGCCCGGCCTGGACCAGCGGGGTCAGCTGCGCCGGCGTGATCACGATGTGGCGTTCCAGGCGGTCCTCGATGACGCCCGCCACCGCGTCGGCCTCGCGCTCCAGGCGGGAGGTGCGTTCGGAGCGCACCCGGGCGGCCTCGACCGCGCCGAGCGGGATCCCGAGGATCAGGACGGCCGCAAGGGCGATCAGCGCCGTCGACGTCGTGAGCTGCCGCCGGACGGTCACGGCTCGAAGCGCAGCCCGACACCGCGCACGGTCTGCAGATGGCGCGGGTCGGCGGCGTCGTCGCCGAGCTTGCGCCGCAGCCAGGAGACGTGCATGTCCAAGGTCTTGGTCGAGCCGAACCAGTTCTCGTCCCACACCTCGCTCATGATGCGCTCACGCGTGACGACCCGTCCGGTCTCGCGCACCAGCAGGGCCAGGAGGTCGAACTCCTTCGGCGA
>JAWVGD010000501.1:0-5506 GCA_033855515.1 Baekduia sp. | reverse complement strand
TCTCGCTCGTGCGCCGCGACATCTGATCGGGCGCCGCCGCCTCGACCGGGTGCACAACCCGGTTCCGACCGAGTGACCAATGCCAACGCGGCTGGTCTGCGCGATTGTCATAGGTATGAGCAATCACGACGTCGCCGCGGGCCGGGACGCGCAGGACCTGGCCGGTTTCGGCTATCCGCAGCAGTTGCACCGCAAGCTCGGGAGCTACGCCTCCTTCGCCGCCGGCTTCTCGTTCGTCTCGATCCTGACGACGGTCTTCCAGCTGTTCTTCTTCGGCTTCTCCTTCGGCGGCGCCGCGTTCTTCTGGACGTGGCCGATCGTCTTCGCGGGGCAGCTCATGGTGGCGTTCTGCTTCTGCGAGCTGGCCGCGCGCTATCCGATCTCGGGCTGCATCTACCAGTGGTCGCGCCGCCTCTCGACCCCGACGATCGGCTGGTTCGCCGGCTGGACGATGCTCATCGCGCAGATCGTCACGGTCTCGGCCGCCGCGATCGCGCTCCAGGTCGTGCTGCCCACGCTCTGGTCGGGCTTCCAGCTCGTCGGCAGCGACCCCGCCCTGACGTCCAGCGACGGCGCGACCAACGCGGTCCTGCTCGGCGTCATCCTCATCACCTGCACGACGATCATCAACGCCATCGGCGTGTCGCTGATGTCGCGCATCAACGTCATCGGCGTCACGTGCGAGCTCGTCGGCGTCGCCGCGCTCATCGTCCTGCTGCTCACCCACGCCCACCGCGGGCCGGGCGCGGTCCTGCACCAGACCGGCGCGGCGCCCGGCGGCTACTTCAGCGCGTTCATCATCTCCTCGCTCATGGCGGCCTACGTCATGGTCGGCTTCGACTCGGCCGGCGAGCTGTCGGAGGAGACCAAGGATCCGCGGCGGACCGCGCCCCGGGCGATCCTGCGCGCGCTGACCGCCTCGGGCGTCGGCGGCGCGCTGCTGCTGCTGGCCGGCATCCTCGCCGCGCCGTCGCTGACCAACGGCGACCTCGCGGCCGGCGGCCTGCCCTACGTGCTGACCAGCTCGCTCGGCAACACGGTCGGCAAGATCTTCCTCGCCGACGTGACGATCGCGATCTGCGTCTGCACCCTGGCGATCCAGACGGCGGCGACGCGCATGATGTTCTCGATGTCGCGCGACCGCGTCCTGCCCGGCCACGGCGTGCTGGGCAAGGTGTCGCCGGTGACCGGGACGCCGGTGCTGCCCGCGATCGTCGTCGGCGTGCTGTCGGCCGCGATCCTGATGGTCAACGTGGGCGAGGCGTCGTTGTTCACCGCCTTGACCAGCGTGTGCATCGTGATGCTCTACGGCGCCTACCTGATGGTCACGGTGCCGATGCTCGTGCGCCGGCTGCGCGGCGAGTGGGTCACGGAGCCCGGCCAGTTCTCGCTCGGGCGCTGGGGGCTGCCGGTGAACCTCGTCGCCGTCGGCTACGGCGCGCTGCAGATGATCAACCTCGGCTGGCCGCGCGCCTCGGTCTACGACCCGGCGGGCGGACACTGGTACCTGCAGTACTTCGCGCTGCTGTTCGTCGGCGGCTCGCTGCTGCTGGGCCTCGGCGCGTACGCCCTGCACCGGCGCGAGCTGGCGGGCCCGGCGGCCGGCCCCGAGCTCGGCCTGGAGGGGGCCTCGGCGTGAGCGCGGACGACCTCGCCCAAGGGCTCGCTCGCACGGCGATGGAGACCCCATCGTGAGCGCGACGAGCACGACGCACGGCGCCCGGGATCACGCCCGGGCGCAGGGCGGCGCCGTCGTGGAGGCGATGCCGACCCTGCCGGCCGCCGCGTGGCCGGCGCCGCCGGAGGGCGTGCCGGCCGCGGAGCTGACGTGGGCCGAGGTCGTCGCGGGCGGCAACTACACCAACAAGGTCGTAGCCCGCGGCACGACCCTGCGGCTCACCGACCTGGCCGGCGACGCCTGCGCGCACGTGCTGCTCTTCAACGCCGACGGGCCGTGGGAGCGGATGAACGTCGCCGACACGGTGAAGATCCCGTGGCAGGCCTACCTCGGCGCCGGGCATCCGCTGCTGAGCGATCAGGGGCGCGTGCTCGCGTCGGTGATCGCCGAGGACTCCGGCCGCCACGACGCGCTGTGCGGCACCTCGTCGCAGGCCGCCAACGCGGCGCGCTACGGCGACGGCGCCGCGCAGGGGCCGTCGCCGGCGGGCCGCGAGCTGCTCTTGGTCGCCGCGCTCAAGCACGGGCTCGGGCCGCGCGATGTGCCGCCGTCGGTGTCGTTCTTCAAGGGTGTCCGCGTCGCGGAGGACGGGGCGCTGCGCTTCGTCGGCGGCGCCGGGGCGGGCCGGTCGGTCACGCTGCGCGCCGAGCTGCCGCTGGTCGTCCTGATCGCCAACGTCCCCCATCCGCTTGACCCGCGGGAGGCCTACACCTGCACGTCGCTGGAGGTGCTGGCCTGGCGCGGCGCCCCGACCGGCCCCGATGACCCGCTGTGGAGCGCGACGCCCGAGCACGAGCGGGCGTTCCTCAACACCCAGGACTACGCGACGGCGAGGGGGATCGCATGAGCGCGACCACGCACAGCTGCGCGCCGGCCACCACGACCGTCCTCGACGAGGTCGTCGCGGCCCGCGCGCCGTGGTCGGCGGTCGTCGCCGCGGGGCACGTGCTGTCGATCATCGACCTCGGCGGCAACCAGGCCGTCGACTGCCTGCTCTACCGGGCCCAGGACACCAGCGAGCGCTACAGCGCGGCCGACACCATCGCCGCGCAGGGCTCGATCTTCCTGACGACCGGCAGCGTGCTGCGCTCCTGCGAGGGACGCGCGCTGATGACGGTCGTCGCCGACGACGTCGGGCGCCACGACACGATCGGGGGCGCCTGCTCGAAGGAGTCCAACACCCTGCGCTACGGCCACCACACGCGCCACCAGCACGCCTGCGTGGAGAACTTCCTGCGCGAGGGCGCCAAGTGGGGCCTGGGCAAGCGCGACCTGGTGTCCAACATCAACTGGTACATGAACGTGCCCGTCGAGGCCGACGGCACCCTGGGGATCGTCGACGGGCTCTCGGCCCCCGGCCTCACCGTGTCGCTGCGCGCCGAGGTCGACACGCTCGTGCTGGTGTCCAACTGCCCGCAGGTCAACAACCCGTGCAACGGGTTCGACCCGACGCCGGTGCGGATGGTCGTTGCGGAAGGACTCGCCCAGGGGGCTCGCCTTCCGGGCGCGAGCTCGCCCAGGGGGCTCGCGCGCGCGGCAGAGGGACCTTCGGCGTGACGTGGGACACGCAGGCTCGCCTTCCGGGCGCGGCAGAGGGACCTTCAGCGTGACGTGGGACACGCTGCTGGTCGCCAACCGCGGGGAGATCGCGGTGCGGATCATCCGCAGCGCGAAGGCCCTCGGCCTGCGCACGGTGGCGGTGTTCTCCGAGCCCGACCGCGGCGCACCGCACGTGGCGCTCGCCGACGACGCTGTGCACATCGGCCCGGCCCCGGCGCGCGAGAGCTACCTCGTGGCCGACCGGATCCTCGAGGCGGCGGCGAGGACGGGCGCGGGCGCGATCCATCCCGGCTACGGGCTGCTGAGCGAGGACGCGGCGTTCGCCCGCGCGGTCGAGGCGGCCGGGATGGCCTTCGTGGGGCCGACCCCCCGTCAGCTGGAGCTCTTCGGCGCCAAGGACCGTGCCCGCGAGCTGGCCCGTGCCGCGGGCGTGCCGATGATCTCCGGCACGGGCCTGCTGGCCGACGCGGACGCGGCGCTGGAGGCGGCCGCGGCGATCGGCTTCCCGGTGATGTTGAAGGCCACCGCGGGCGGCGGCGGGATCGGGATGGCACCGTGCCGCGACGCGGCCGAGCTCCAAGAGGCCTTCGAGCGCGTGCAGCGCCTGGCCGCGGCGAGCTTCGGCGCGGGCGGCGTCTTCCTGGAGCGCTTCGTCGCCGACGCGCGCCACGTCGAGGTGCAGGTCTTCGGCGACGGCGCCGGCCGCGTCCTCGCGCTCGGCGACCGCGACTGCTCGCTGCAGCGTCGCCACCAGAAGGTGCTGGAGGAGGCCCCCGCGCCCCGGCTGCCGACCGCGGTGCGCGACGCGCTGCACACGTCGGCGGCCGCCCTGTGCGCCGCGGCCGACTACCGCTCCGCCGGGACCGTCGAGTTCATCTACGACGCCGCGCGCGAGGAGGCCTCGTTCCTGGAGGTCAACGCGCGCCTCCAGGTCGAGCACCCGGTCACCGAGGAGACCATCGGCATCGACCTCGTCGCGTGGATGCTGCGGCTGGCCCGGGGTGACGACACCATGCTGGACGCGGCGCCGGCCGCCGCCGGGGCAGCCCACGCGGTCGAGGCCCGCGTCTACGCCGAGGACCCCGCCGCCGGGCATCGCCCGAGTGCCGGCCTGATCACCGGCGTCGCGTTTCCCGACACGCTGCGCGTCGACACCTGGATCATGCCCGGCACCGAGGTCTCCACGGCGTATGACCCGCTGCTGGCCAAGGTGGTCGCCACGGGCGCCACGCGCCAGGAGGCGCTCGACCGGCTCGCCGACGGCCTCGCCGCCACGCGCGTCGACGGCATCCGGACCAACCTGGGGTTGTTGCGCGCCGCGCTGCGCGACGCCGGCGTCCGCGCCGGCACGCACACCACCGCGACGCTCGCCGCCGTCACCGACGACGAGCCGCGCATCGAGGTGCTCCGCGCCGGCACGATGACGACCGTGCAGGACTGGCCGGGGCGCACGGGCCTGTGGCCGGTCGGGGTGCCGCCGTCGGGGCCGATGGACGACCGCTCGTTCCGCCTCGCCAACCGCGTGCTGGGCAACGCCGAGGGCACGCCCGGCCTGGAGTGCACGCTCACCGGCCCCGCGCTGCGGTTCACCGCGCCCGCGACCGTCTGCATCACGGGCGCCGAGGCGCCGGTGACGCTCGACGGCGCGCCCGTCGAGCGCTACGTCCCGATCCGCGTGCCCGCGGGCGCGACGCTCGACGTCGGCACGACCGACGGGCGCGGGCTCAGGGTGTACGTGTCGGTCGCCGGCGGCCTCGACGTCCCGGCGTTCCTGGGCAGCGCGTCGACGTTCACGCTCGGGCAGTTCGGCGGCCACGGCGGCCGGGCGCTGCGGTCTGGCGACGTCCTCACGCCGGGCGCCGCCCCGACCGCGCGGCCGGGCGTCGTGGGCCCGGCCGAGCGCCCCGCCCTCGCGCACGCGTGGCGGATCGGCGTGACCGAGGGACCGCACGCCGCGCCGGAGTTCTTCACCGTCGCAGACGTCGAGCGCTTCTACGCGACCGACTGGGAAGTCCACTTCAACTCCGCGCGCACGGGCGTCCGGCTGATCGGCCCGCGGCCGGCGTGGGCGCGCGAGGACGGCGGGGAGGCGGGCCTGCACCCCTCCAACATCCACGACACGCCGTACGCCGTGGGCGCCGTGGACTTCACCGGCGACGTGCCGATCCTGCTCGGCCCCGACGGCCCGTCGCTCGGCGGCTTCGTCTGCCCGGCGACGGTCGTGACCGGCGAGCGCTGGAAGCTCGGGCAGCTTCGCCCCGGCGACAC